>CAMDRY010000087.1 GCA_945906975.1 Bordetella parapertussis
TGTAGGCGTTGAGCACGCCTACACATTGCAGCGGCGCTTCCTCTGCGAGCGCGGTGCGGAATGCGGGACCTGCTGAGCTGGCAGTCATGCCGCGCTTCGCTCGGTTGACGCGCTTGGCTTGGATGCTGCGCTACGCTCTGCGACAGGCGGTGCGCCGGGGCTGCGGCGGAGGTACTTCCCATGCCCGCCCGGCCCTGTTATTTTGCCGTCCTGCATGACCGTCACACCGCGCACAATGGTGCGCACCGGCCACCCTTTGAGTTTCCAGCCGTCGTACAAGCTGTAGTCGGAGAAAGATCCCAGCTCGGCGGCATTGACGACGCGCTCCTTTTCAAGGTCCACGATGGTGAAGTCGGCATCGGCACCAACCGCGATCCGCCCCTTCACGGGTTCCAGGTCGAAGATTCGCGCGGGCCCGGCCGCCATCACCGCGCAGATGCGTTCAAGAGACAGCCCGCGTTTGTGAAAGCCCTCTGAGAGCAGCACCGGCAAAATGGTTGCCGTGCCGGGAAATCCCTGCGAGGCCTGCCAGATGTTCTTCTCCTTGGTGGCGCGCTTACGCGGCACGTGGTCGGAACCGACCACGTCGATGGAGCCGTCGGCGAGTCCTTCCCACAGCGCTGCCACATCGTCGCTTGAGCGAAACGGCGGATTCGCCTTGCCGATCGTGCCGATGTCGGAGTCTTCCGTGTGGGTGAGGTATTGCGGGCAGGTCTCGACGTGGATGTCGCCATAGCGCTGCCGCCATTTGCGCACCTCATCCAGTGCCATGCGCGTCGACAGATGCGGAATGTAGACGCGGGCGCCCAGATGTTCGGCAAAGTACATGGCGCGCACGCAGCTTTCCGCCTCCGTGAAAGGCGGCTTCGACGCCGACCAATCCCTCAGTGTGGAGCGGCCCTCGGCCTGCATCCTGCGCCGGATACGATTCACGAGCTCTATGTTCTCGGTGTGGCAGACAATGGTCACTTTTCCAATGCGCGCTGATTCGCGCAGCAGGTCAAACAGATAGCCGTCATCGGTGCCATCCAGCCCCAGGTAGCGTCCTTCCTCGCCTTTGAAATTCATGAAGTATTTGAACGAGGAGACGCCATAGTCCTTCACATAGCTCTCGAGCTCGCAGATGTGCAGCTCGTTGGCGGTGGAGAAATGAAAGGCGTAGTCGACATGGCAGCGGGTTCTTGCGTATTCCTGTTCCCGCGCATAGGTGTCGGCATAGGCTTCGTTGTTAAGGAAGTAGCCGAGCACGGTGGTCACGCCACCTTGCGCCGCGTAAGCCGTCTCGGTGCTGTACTCGGTGATCTTCTCGCCGAAGCCGAAGTGCAGATGCGCATCGATCATGCCCGGAAAAACATACAGACCGGCAGCCGATTGCATGGGTAGGCCTTCGCTGACGGACCCACCCGGTTGTAGCAGCCCGGCGACGCGCCCTCCTCGCACCAGGATATCCAGGGATTGGGCAGCGCGGTCGGCAAACACCACCGTGCCGCCACGCAATACAAAATCGGTTGTCATAATTTATTCCTTTGGTTGGCCAGCTCTAAGTCCGGAAGGGTCAGGTAAGGGTCGCTGCCGGCCGGAAGGTGCAAAGCCCTTAGCGACGCGCGCAGTTGCGCTTCGTCCAGGCTTCGCCCGATGCAGACCAGCCGCGAGCGGTGGTCATCATCCGGCCAGTGTTTGAGGCGTTCGGAAAAATGGAAAATTCCCTGGACGCCCTGCAGGAAAACGATTTCCCCGCCATCGGCCACCTGCAGGAGCCCTTTGCAACGTAGCAACCGGTCGGCGAAAGATTCTGTAGCAAGGCGTGTCCAGGCGGCGAGGCCGGCCCAGGAGATCGGCGGCTCCAGGATAAAAGAGTAAGAGGCGATTTCTGCGCCGTGATGCGAAGCATTCCCGTGATGGTGATGCGAGGCGTGATGCGCGCCGTGATGCTGAAACCCAGTGGTCTCGACCGGGACGCGCGGGATTGAGGCGGGAGCGAAAGCCACCAGTGCCGCATCGCCATGGCGTGATTCCAGCACCTGGGCCTGCGGGTTCCACTGCGCGATGCGCGAACGGAGGTCCTCTCCGGCCTCTGCGACATCGAGCTTGGTCAACACGATGCGATCCGCCACGGCCATCTGCTTCTCAACCTCGGGATTGGATGCCATGTTGCCAAGCGCGCGCTCTGCATCCACGGTCACGACCGCAGCTTCAAAGCGGTAGTGATCCGTCACCAGTCGATTGCCAAGCAACGTATTCAATATGGGCGCCGGGTCGGCGAGGCCGGTGGTTTCGATCACCACACGATCAAAAGGCGGAAGCTCACCTCGCGAACGGCGGAAGTACAGGTCCGCCAGTGTCTCGTGCACCGAGTCCGACAGCGTGCAGCAGATGCAGCCCGAATCGAGCAGTACCACGCTGTCGCTGCCGCGCTCGAGCATCAGGTGATCGAGGCCGATGGCGCCGAACTCGTTCATCACCACCGCGGTGTTGGCGAATCGCGCATCATCGAGCAGCGCCTTTAAGAGCGTGGTCTTGCCGCTGCCCAAGAACCCCGAGAGCAGGAACACCGGAATGCGCGTGATCACGGCGAAACCTTATCTTTTTTTTTCTCCTGGAAAAGTTCTGCGATGATGGAACGCATCCACTGGATAGGCGGATCGTCGGAAAAGCGCGGATGCCAGTACAGCGAGACATCGAAAGTCGGAATCTTGAGCGGCACCGGAAATATTCTGAAGCGCTCGGTTTTTTCGAAGTCGTTCCCCAGCCGGCTGGGGCAGGTGACGATCAGATCGGTGCCGGCGATGACCATGGGAATGACCACGAAGTGGGGAACACGCAACTCAATGTTTCCCTGAAATCCGCGGCGTCCTAGCGTGCGCTCGATCACCTGATGCCCCGAGCCCATCGATTCGATGAGCACATGCGAGGCAGTGAGGAATGCCTTGAGCGAGAGACGGCCGTTGCCCGCCAGCGGATGGTCACGACGCATCATGCAGACATAGTGCTCGCGGAACAGGGGCATCTCCTCCAGGGCGGTGCCCAGCCCGGGCAGGTATCCCGCGGCGAAATCGATTTCCCCCGAGATGAGCCGTTCCGCAAGCTCGGCTGTGGGCACCTGGAAGGTTTCGATTCTGACGCCCGCCCCGATACTATTGAGATGCTTCATGAGCGCGGGCAGGAACACCATCTCGCCCAGATCGGACATGAAAAAGCGAAACACCCGCTTCGATTGCCGCGGATCGAAATCCTCCGGCTTCTGCATGGACGCGCGCACCAGCGCCAGCGCCTCCTTGAGCGGACCGGCGATTTCAAGCGCGCGGCGCGTGGGCAGCATGCCGTTCTTGGTCTTGACGAACAGCGGGTCATCGAAATGGCGCCTGAGCCGGCCCAGCGCATTGCTGAGTGCCGACTGGGTGAGACCGAGCTGCCCCGCCGCCGCAGTAACGTTCTGATGCAGCAGCATGGATTCAAAGACGATCAGCAGGTTGAGGTCGAGTTCCACCTTACGCATGACTTTTGACTGTTATTGATCCAGTAAATAACACTTGCGGATGAGATAAATTTGAAAAATAATACCATGATCCTTATTCTTGCTTCAAGAACAGAGGCCAAGCAGCACTTTCTGGAGAACGCTATGCAACCCTGGGATGGAATCATCAGTGACGAAGAGCAGCGCGCCTACAGCGCCGCGGGCTTCGGCAGGCCCACCGGATTAGGTAAGCGCCCGGCCCTGCTCATCATAGACGTGCAGTACCGCACTGTGGGATCGACATCCAAGCCGTTCTGGGAATCGATCAAGGAATATCCGACTTCCTGCGGCGAGGCCGGGTGGAACGCGGTGGCGAATATCCGGCCGCTGCTCGCGGAGTTCCGCCGCCAGGGCTGGCCGGTGCTGTATCCCCACGTTGCCCCCAAGGGCAGCAACGACGGGGGGCGCCTCGCCGACAAGATTCCGGCCATCATGGGCATTCCCGCAGCGGGATACGAGTTCGTCCGTGAAGTGGCTCCGGTTGCGGGCGACATCCTGATCCCAAAGAAGCATCCCAGCGCTTTCTTCGCCACCGCGCTCACCAGTCATCTCATCGACCTCGGTATCGACACGCTGGTGATCACCGGCTGCACCACCAGCGGTTGCGTGCGCGGGAGCGTGGTGGACGCGTTTTCCCTCAACTTCCGCGTGACCGTGCCGCACGACTGCGTCTATGACCGCAGCCGCGTCACGCACGCGGTGAACCTGTTCGACATGGCCTCCAAGTACGCCGATGTCGACAGCTCCGCCGGCATCCTGAAGCGGCTGGGCAGCTGCGTCGCGCGGGAGGCCGCATGAACGCCGCCCAATCGACTACGCAGAACACCGGCGGCAAGTCGGCCCTGCATGACAGGGAGTACGGTTCGCTGGCAACCATCGGCATTGCGGTGCCGCAGGCCAATCCCACTGTAGAGCCAGAGATGGCCGCACTGCTGCCGGATGGCGTGTCGATGCTGATCACTCGCCTGCAGGGCAGCCGCAACAGCTCGCAGAATCGGCTGGTTGGATATCTTGATAATTTTGGTGACAGCTTGGAGGCTTTCGACACCGCTCCGCTGGATGCCGTGGGTTACGGCTGCACCGCGACCTCCTATCTCATCGGCCCCGAGGAAGAAGAACGGCGCCTCGGCGAATTTTCCAGGCGCTACGGCTACCCCATCGTCACCTCGGCACAGGCGATCCGCGAGGCTCTCGAATATCTGGGCGCGCGCAAGATGGCCTTGTTCGCCCCTTACCCTTCGTGGCTGATCGAAGCAAGCCAGGGCTACTGGAAAAAGTGCGGCCTGACACTCACGGATACCAAAACGGTACCGCTTGACACCTCCGATACGCGCCACGTTTACCGCGTGCGCACGCCGATGGTGCTCGAATCCATCTCGACCCTCGACTGGCGCGACGCCGATGCCGTCGTGATGACGGGCACAGGCGTGCCCACCCTACGGGCGATTGCCGAGGTCGCTCGCATGTCGGGCAAACCGGTGCTGTCCTCGAATCTATGTCTGGCGTGGGCCTTGTTGCGAAGATTGGGTCTCAGCGAGGCGCTGCCCGCGCCCGGCGACGGCGAGTTTATGTATGGCGGCTGGAGCAAACGGCTCAGAGCTTGAGTACTTCCATTTTTTTATTGAACCGTTCTTTAACCCTTAACCCTTGCAACTTAACCCGAAGTCAAAATATCAACGGAGCCTACCTATGGAAACGTCAATGATCTTTACCCGCCGCGCAGTGCTGAGGACACTTTGCGCTGGCGCGGCAACGTGGCTCGCCACGGCGCCGTTGTGCAGTTTCGCCCAGGATCCCTACCCGAACAAATCGATCACGCTGGTCGTCCCATTCGCCACTGGAGGCGGCACGGATGGCACAGCCCGTGTGCTCGCCACCGCGCTGTCGCTGGCACTCGGCCAACCGGTTGTCGTCGAGAACCGGCCTACCGCCGGCGGCGTCGCTTCGACTGCACAGGTTGCCAATTCCAAGCCCGATGGCTATACGCTGCTTTGGGCGAATACCACCACGCTCGGTGTCGCGCCCTATCTTTATGCCAATGTGGGATATGACCCGGTGAAATCATTCCAGCACATCAGCCGGGCCGCGACCGGACCTATGACGCTTGTCGTCGACCCCAAGGTGCCGGCCACCACGTTAAAGGAATTTATTGCCTATGCGAAATCCAAACCAGGCACGCTGAACTTCGGCTCCGCCGGCACCGGCACTGTCATCCACCTGACCGCCGAGTATTTCAAATCCAGAAGCGACATCGACATAGTGCATGTCCCGTACAAGGGCAACGGCCCTGCCTTGATCGACCTGATGAGCGGACAGATTCACCTGATGTTCGCCGGCCCGGGCCTTGTCACGCAATTCGTCAAAACCGGGAAGGTGCGCGCCATCGCCATCGCCAGTTCGAAACGCCATCAGCTGATGCCCGCCGTGCCGACGTTTGGTGAGAGCGGCGTCGCGGATTTCGAAATTACCGAATGGTTCGGCCTCGCCGCCCCTGCCGGTATTCCGAAGAATGTGCTGGGCGCGCTGAGCGGCGCGTTTCGCAAGGCCGCGGCCTCCGAGCCGGTGCGAAGCTCGTTCGCCGGCTACGGATACGACGCGGTCAGCGAAACACCGGAAGCATTTCACGCTGCGGTCGAACGCGAGGGCGCGCGCTGGAGCAAAGTCATCAAGGCGCTGGGCATTACCGCCAGCTGAGCGCCGGCAGCTCTCATCGTTTCGGACCTTGCGACCTGGCGCAAGGTGGTTGCCGACGCGGAAGTCAAACTTGAATGAAAGAAAATAATGACCGATAAAAGCACACCCGGCGCCGATAATTTCTGGAACGAGTACGCGGCCGACGAATGGTCCGATGCGCTGGTGGCATCGATGAAACTCGGCGGAATCGACAATATTTTTTTCGTCTCCGGTTCCGAATCCGCGTTTCTTCAGGAGGCCACGGCCAAGGCCGCGGTTAAGGGCACGCCCGCGCCCAAGCTCATTACCATGATCCACGAAACGGTGGCGCTGAATGCGGCGCTGGGCGCGGCCATGGTCACCGGCAAACCGACTGCCACGTCCTCTCACGTCGATGTGGGCACTCTGCATTACGGCGGGGCCATCCACACCGCCTGGCGCGGCGGGTATCCGGTGCTGATGACCGCGGGCACCGGCCCGCGCGCCTTCCCCGGATCCATGCGCGGCTCGCGCAGCTCAATCACTCAATGGCTGCAAGAGCCGCGCGATCAGGCGGAGATCGTCCGCCAGTTCACCAAGGCCGATCACCGCCTCGAACACATTGATAATCCGGGTCTCATCGTCAGCCGCCTTCTGCAGATCGCCATCAGCGAACCCAAGGGGCCGGTATATCTCACCATGCCGCGCGAGACCGCGATGCTGCCGCTGCCCGGAAAAATACGGTTTCCCACTGCGCAGCAGCTCGGCTTCGCGCGCCCCATTGCCCCCGACCAGGACGATGTGCGCACGCTGGCCGGATGGCTGGTGAAGGCGCAGAACCCGGTGTTGTTTACCGACCGGGTGGCGCGCGATCCAGAGGCCGTAGCTGAGCTTGTACGATTGGCCGAATTGCTCGCAATTCCGGTGACCGAGTCTTCCGGTTCTGATCGGATGAATTTCCCCACCACCCATCCGCTCTACGGCACGGGCCCTGCGGCGACAGATGCCGACGTGGTCCTGGTGTTCGAGAGCCATGTGCCCTGGATACCGGGCGCGGGCTCGCCGCCGGCCGACGCGAAGATCGCCTGGGTGGCCATGGATCCGGTGCATTCGCGCATCAAGACCCAGGAGTTTCGAGCCGACCTGTGGATACCCGCAACCGCGTCGCGCACCGCGCGCGCCATCTTCGAGGCGGCCACGGCGCTGTTGGATAAATCCGATATGTCGCGCATCGCCGTGCGTCGCGCGCACCTGGAAGGCCGGAAACGGAAGATGGCGGCCAAGTCAGAGGAACTTGCAGTTGCCGATGGAAAGTCCGGCAAGCCCACCGGACGCTGGGCCGCCTACCAACTGGGCAAGCTGCTCACACCCGATGCCATTGTGTTGAACGACGGCATCTCCAACGGCGGTTTCGTGCACACCTATGCGCAGCGCCATTTGCCGGGAACGTACTTCCGCAGTGGCAGCAGCACCGGCGGCTGGGGATCGGGCGCCGCTTTCGGCATCAAGCTGTCGCGCCCCGAGCAGGATGTGGTGCTGGCCAGCGGTGACGGCTACTACTCGTTTGGCACACCCATGGCGGCGCTGTGGGCCGCGCGCCACCACAAGTCGCCCTTTCTCAGTCTGATTTTTGTGAACGGCACATACAGCACCGGTACCACCGAACTTCGCCAGGCCTACCCCGAGGGTTACGCGGTGGAGCACGGCGACTATGCGGGCGGCAGTTTTGATCCGCCGCCGAACTTCGCGAAATACGCGGAGGCCGTTGAAGGTTTCGGCGAGTACGTGACCGAAACCGACCGAGTCGGCCCGGCGCTGAAAGAGGGGCTGGAGGCTGTCCGCAAAGGCCGGCCTGCGGTCGTGGCCGTGCGCGTGCCCGGGCCGTTGCAGGACGAATAATTTTTTATGTCAGTCATCAGGAAGAGAAAATGACACGTACACTTGAGACGCCCGTACTGATTGTTGGCGCCGGACCCATCGGTATGGCTCTGGCGCTCGATCTGGGCTGGCGCGGCACGAAATGCATGCTCATCGAGCAGGGCGATGGCAGCATCGAACAGCCGAAAATCGGCGTGATGGCGGTGCGGACCATGGAGTTCTTCCGCCGCTGGGGAATTTCAGACCGCGTGCGCAACTGCGGGTTTCCGGACGACTACAAGCTTTCCCAGGTTTTCTGCACCAGCCTAGCCGGCCATCTGCTGGAGCGGGAAGAATATCCAAGCCTCAGCGAAATGGATAAGCCCACCTGGACCCCCGAGAGAAAGAAACAGCGCTGCCCGCAGAACTGGCTCAACCCGATACTGCAGGGTGCGGTCGAGGAGCAGGAATCGGTAACGCTGCATTTTCGCCACAAGCTTGAGAGCTTCGAGCAGTTCCCGACGCATGTAATTGCTAATGTGACCGACATCGCCACCGGTGAGAAAGTCTCGATACACGCGAATTACCTAGTGGGTTGCGACGGGGTCGGCAGCGCGGTGCGCGATGCGCTCGCGATCGACATGCGGGGCAACTCCAAGTTGAGCTATTCGATCAGCATACTGGTGCGCATGCCGAACCTGTTGAAGCACATCGATAAGGGCGAGGCGGAACGCTATATTTTCGTCGGCCCCGAAGGCACCTGGGGCAACTGGACAGTCATCGATACCAAAGACCTGTGGCGGCTCACCCTGCTCGGGACCACGGACAAGCTCGATCTGGACAAGCTCGATCCATCGGCCTGGGTGAAACGGGCGCTGGGGCGCGATGACATTCCATTCGAAGTGCTGTCGGTGCTGCCATGGCGGCGCAGTGAACTGATTGCCGATCACTATGGATCCGGGCGCGTGATTCTTTGCGGTGATTCGGTCCACACCATGTCACCCACCGGCGGCATGGGCATGAACACGGGCATGGGCGATGCCGTCGACCTGGGATGGAAACTCGACGCGGTGTTGCGCAACTGGGGCGATCCCGGGCTGCTTGATTCCTACGAAATCGAGCGCAGGCCGATTGGCGCGCGCAACGCGGCGGTGTCGACACACAACTGGAATTCATGGAAAGCACCGAAGGACTGCACCGCCATTCTGGATGAGACAGCGGAAGGCGCGCAGCTGCGCCTGGATGTCGGCACCGGATTGCGCGCGTCAACCAGGCTCGACTGGGAGTCCTGGGGCCTGCAGATGGGCTATCGCTACGAGGGTTCGCCGATCTGCATTGCGGATGGATCTGCGCCCACTGCCGATGACTACACCACCTACAACCCCAGCGCGCGACCGGGCGGGCGTGCGCCGCATGCGTGGCTGCCAGACGGGCGCTCACTCCTGGATCTGTTCGGGCGCGAGTTTGTGCTGCTGAGTTTTTCAGGGGCGGAATCGGGCGAAGTCGCGGCAATGCAGGCGGCTGCGGCGAAGCGCGGCGT
>CAMDRY010000088.1 GCA_945906975.1 Bordetella parapertussis
TAGCCCACGCGCAGGAATTCCGCAGGCGCAGCGTGCATGCGCTCGAAGCCGGTATCGGTTACTGCGATTAATTCGCCCACCCACACGCCGGCGCTGCCATCTTGCTAGGCCTGTGCGACGGCGGTGGTGGTTCCGGCGGCAAGACTGACGACGCAGGCCGCACCCGGCATGAAGCGGCGAAACGCATTGAACATCGACATCAAACACTCCTCTTGAATGACGGCGGGGGTCTAGCGGGAAATGGGATGAAAACCGCAGACTCGTCCTGTTGATCACTTGCGACGGGGGAGCATCACGGAAAGCCTCCGGTGATGGCGGGGCAGCATGGGAAATGGGCGAAATGGAGGGTAAAATCGCGCGGCAATGACAATGACAATGACAATCAGAATAACGCGCGTGCCGGCAAGCTGACGCGGCCCAATACAAACCAAACGAGGAGAGCATACGTGACCCAGCTTACCGATGTCGTCCGCCGCCGCCTGATTGTCGCCATGGGCGCTGGCGCAGTCGTATCACCCTTCGGCGCGATCGCGCAGGGCCTGTCTGCACGCCCCATCCGTTTTATCGTGCCCTTCACCCCTGCAGCGGGGCCGGACATCATCGCACGCATCCTCGCGCCCAAGTTGCAGGCGCGCTGGGGCCAGACTGTCATCGTTGAGAACAAGCCGGGCGCATCGGGCACCATAGGTGCGGACTTTGTTGCCAAGTCGGCACCCGATGGTCACACCATCATGGTCGGCCCGGCTTCGGCGCTGACCGCGCCCTTGCTCTACGCCAAGCTGCCCTACGATGTGATCAAGGATCTGACGCCCATCACCAACATTGGCTCGACCAGTCTGGGTCTTGCCGTGCACAAGGATGTACCGGCGAACAACGTGCAGGAGTTCATTGCCTACGCCAAGGCGCGTCCGGGGAAGCTCAATTACGGTTCGCCAGGCAATGGCACCCATCACCACTTGTGCATGGAGTTGCTCAAGCTCCAGTCTGGCATCGACATCGTACACATTCCTTACAAGGGCTCGGCGGGCGCCGAAAACGACTTGATTGCCGGCACGATCCCTGCGATGTTCCTGCCCATTCACGTTGCCCTGCCCAAGCTCAAGGCGGGCCAGATCAAGTTGCTTGGCTCGACACTGCGCGAGCGTCATCCGCTGTTTCGCGAAATTCCGTCGCTGCACGAACAGGGCGTCACCGGCTATGACGTCGATCTTTGGCTGGGCGTGTGGGGGCCGGCCAATATGCCGGCCGATGTGCTGGCCAAGGTCAACGCCGAGTTGCGCGCCATTGTCGCGCTGCCCGAAATACGCGACCAGCTCGCCGGGCAGGGTTTGGTGCCCAACACCAGCACACCCGAACAGTTTTCCAAAATCGTCAAGGATGACCACGCGCGCTGGGCCAAGGTGGTGCGCGACGCCGGCATCAAGGCCGACTGACCCCGGCAACATACTTCAAAAGCCAAGAGAGCAAACGCATGAGCACAATCAAGAAGGTGGGCCTGCTGGGCCTGGGAAAAATGGGCGAGCCGATGGCGCGCCACCTCCTGTCCAAGGGCTTTGATGTCATCGGCTACGATCCGGTCGAGGCAGCCTGCGAAAAAACGCGTTCCCACGGCGCACGCATCGTCGCTTCGCCGCGTGAAGTGGCGGCGGCGAGTGATGTGGTGATCATCGTGGTCGGTTTCGACCGCGACGTCGAGGGCGTGGTGTTTGGCAAGGGCGGTATTATCGAGGGCGCCAAACCCGGGCTGATAGTTGCGTTGGGGTCAACCGTCGCGCCGCAGTATGCCAAGCGCCTCGCCGTGCGTCTGGCCGAGAAAAAACTGGTAATGCTGGATATCCCGCTCACGCGCGGCGAGGCGGCCGCCATCACCGGCAAGATGCTGATTCTGGGCGCCGGCGACCTGAGCGCATTTGAAGCCTGCCGCCCGGCTTTCAGCAGCTTTGCCTCTGATATTTTTCATCTGGGCGAGGCGGGCGCAGGGCAGGTGGGCAAGATGGTTAACAACCTCATCCTGTGGGCCTGCATGTCGGCCAACGACGAGGGGCTGCGCCTAGGCGAGGCGCTGGGCGTGGATTCAGAAAAGCTGCGCGCCGCACTGCATCACAGCAGCGCGCAGAACTGGTCCATGGACACACGCGCCGAGACGAGCGGCATGCCATGGGCGGAAAAGGACATGAACATCGTGCTGCAGGAGGCCGACCAGGCCCGCCTGAGCCTGCCTTTGTGCGGCACCATCAAGGAAGTCATCAAGGGCCTGAAGATACGCATGGGCCTTGGCATGCCGCACGTGCCGGATTAATCCCCGGCCTTACGGATCCCCAGCCGCCCGGCGCGAATGGCGCTTACTTAGCACGTTCCCTCTCCCCTTGCGGGAGAGGGACAGGGAGAGGGGGAATGCCGGCAGATTCGATCTTGCACGCATTCACCCTCTCCCCCGCCCTCCCCCGTCGAGGGGGAGGGAGTACATGGGTCGCGGTTTTGCAAGATGCCATGGCGGCGCGCAGCGCGGATCGCGGCGATGACGCGTTTATTTCATACCGGTGATGGAGTCGACCATGGCGCGCGGGTCCCGTTGCGGCCAGCGGCCGCTCGCCGCGTGGGTCAGAAAATTATCGAGAATGCGGTTGAATTCGGCCGCCGCCTCAATGTTCATGGTGTGACCGCAATTGGGAATGACCGCCAGCGCCGCTGCGGGAATGACCTGCTTGAGCATCAGACCGGGTGCAAGACAGGGCCAGTCCTCGTCGCCATTGACGATGATGGTCGGCACCGTCAGCCTGCCAAGCGCGTCTTTCAAGGCATAGAGCGACGGCCGCTCGCGCTGCACGCCAAGCTGGGTGTTGGCGGCGCCCAGCGCCGAATGCGCGATGAACTGCGCCTTGAATTCGGCGAAGCCGCGTGGATCGGCGTTACGAAAAGGAATGCGCGTCGGGCCCTCGGCGTATTTTTCAACAAAAGCCGCCATGCCCTGCTCCAGCAGGATGCCCGCGGCGTACGCGGCCTCGTCGCGAAAACGCTCGCGCTGCTCGGGCTCCGAACCATAGCCGCAACCGGCGACACACAGCGACAGTGCACGCTCCGGGTGTTGCAAGCCAAAATGCAGCGTGGCAAACCCGCCCATGGACAGGCCGGTGATATGCGCGCGTTCAATCCCGGCATGGTCTATCACCGCAATAATGTCGGCGACAGCGCGATTTTGTGAGTAGGAGGACGCCTTGGGTGGCACCGCCGAAGGCGGATAACCGCGCGCGTTAAAGGTGATGCAGCGGTAGCGCCGGCTGAAATGGCGCACCTGCGGCTCCCAGCTTTGCATGTCGCCGGCGAATTCGTGCACGAACACGAGGGGCACGCCCGATCCGGTCGATTCGTAAAAAAGGTCTACACCGTCATCGGTACGGGCAATAGGCATTGGGCGGTTCCTGAAGTCGAAAAAAAGGGCGGCGGTGGCGGCGGCGGACACCCGCAAGCGCACATCAGCACGAAAGATAACCTGAAAATGAAAAGGCACGGCGGCATGAATTGATTTGCAAAGTGAGCGCTGCACTTTCATACTCTTGGCCCATGCACGATGACCCGATAAAAGCACGCCTGCTGCCCCATCTGTCGCGAGACCGCGTACGCACGGTTTTCCAGGAGCTCGTTCGCGTCCCCAGCCCGCAGACCGATGCACTCGAAGACGAACCGCTGCTGCGCGAGTTCATGCGTCTCGCCCTGCTGCCACGGATGCAGGCGCTGGGCATCAACGACGCCCGGCTCGATGCCATGGGAAACCTCATCGCCGAAACCGGCGCCGACCGCTCTGGCCGCTCCCTGATGCTGGTGAGCCATGCGATGAACCAGCCGCCCTCGACGATGAGCGATCCCTATGGCGGAAAAATCATCGATGCCACGGTTCACGGTCTGCCCGGGGAAGCCGTGTTGGGCAAAGGCGCCAGCGAGCAAAAAGGCAGCATGGCGGCGATGCTGCACGCCATTGAAGCGGTGCGTGCGGCCGGTATTGCGATTGAGGGACGCCTCGCGTTCATTTGCTGCGTGTCGGGCGAAACCGGAAAGCACGATGCAATCCGTCACGTCGTGGAAACCGAAAAGGTGCGCGCCGATTTCGCCTTCGTCTATGGCAACAGCCTCAAACTGCAACTGGGCAATCGCGGCCGCGTCGATGTAAAGGTCATCGTGCACGGCACGCCGGCGCACTCGAGCCGGCCCGACACCGGCGCCAACGCCGTCACCGGCGCCATGGAGGTGCTGCGTCGTCTCGCCGCAGCCATCCCCAACGATCGTAAGCATCCGGACCTTGGTACGGCGTGGCTGACCTGCAACCGGCTGGAGAGTTTCCCCAAATCCACCCATACCATCCAGGACAGGTGCGAAATCGGCCTCGACCGGCGCCTGCTGCCCGACGAGGATCCGGAGGCGGCGGCCGGCGAGATCGCACGCGTTGCACTGACCCTCGACGGTTGGCCCGATCCGGTTTCGGGCAAGCCCTTCCGGGTTGAAGTGCAAAACGGGCCGGTGATGTACGCCAGCCTGGTCAGCGAAACCGCGCCGGTGGTGCAATTGCTCAAGAACGGCTGCGAGGCGATGCTGGGCAAGGCGCCCGAGACCTTCTACGGGCAGTCGGCGCACGATCAGGGTTATCTCAACGCGGCGGGCATCCCCGCCGCCAATTTCGGCTCCGGTGAGCAGGACTTCGCGCATACCGACCTTGACATGGCGTCGGTCGACAAGACCTTTGCCGCGGCCAAGGTCTACGCCTGGATGATCGCCTCTCACCTGGGCGCCTAGGAGACGCGCAATTGGACCATCGCAGCAGCAACCTTGGGTATTTTTTTGCCGACTCGGTCGCGCGCTTTCCCGACCGGGTCGCCGTAATAGACCTCTATGGCGGCACCGAGCGCCTCATCACCTATGGGCAACTGGATGAACGCGCCGACCGCGTCGCCGGCCTGATCGAAAAACTCGGCGTGAAACCCGGTGAGCGCGTCGGCATGATCGTTGGCAACCGGGTCGAGTTCCTGGAAATATTTTTTGGCGCCATGCGCGCCGGCGCGATACCGGTGGCCATCAACACGCGGCTCGCCCGTGACACCCTCAAGTTCATTCTTGAAGACGCAGAATGCCGCGCCGTTTTTGTCGAACCCGCGGCGCAATCGCATGCCATCGCCGTGGCGCAGGCAGCACCGCTCGCGCATCGCATCGCCCTCGAGGACGCACCGCCCGGCTGGCTCGATTATGCGAGCGCGCGCGACGCGAGTCCGCGGCTTGCCCAAGCGCCGGCACTGGCGCCCGACGCCCAGGCCTTCCAACCCTACACCTCCGGCTCAACCGGCCTGCCCAAGGGCGCGATCATGACCCACTCGGGCATGCTCTGGTACATACATTACAACCAGCGTTACTGGCCGACCCAGCCCGAATACCGCGGCCTCATCGCACTGCCGCTGTTCCACAAGAACGCGATGCGCGGCACGGTGAAGCCCATGCTCTACGCCGGGGCGTCCTTTGTGCTGATGCCCGCCTACGAACCGCTCGCCTACCTCGACGCGCTGGCCAAATACCGCTGCACCTACTCGCGCGGCGTTGCCGCCGTCTTCACCATGTTCCTGCAGCACCGCGACAAACTGGCCAAGCTCGACCTGTCCAGCCTCAAGGGGCTGACCATAGGATCGGCGGTGGTGACGCACGAACTGATGGATGAGGTCGAGCGCGCCATTCCCGGCGTAAAAGTGAGCGAGAGTTACGGCCTCACCGAAGGCGGCAGCCCCTTCCGCGAACCGCTTGACGGGCGGCCGGTACCGCGCGGATCTCCAGGCGTGCAGGCGCCCGAGTTCGAAGTCAGGCTGGTCGGTGCCGACGGCAAGGACCATGCCGATGAGGGTGAGCTGTGGCTCAAGTCGCCCTACAACTGCCTTGGCTATCACAAGCGCCCCGAAGTCACGCGCGAAAAACTCGTTGACGGCTGGTTGCGCACCGGCGATGTCCTGCGGCGTGATGCCGCGGGCTTTTACTACTTCAAGGCGCGCGTCGACGACATGTTTTCCTGCGGCGGGGAAAACATTTATCCCAAGGAAGTCGAGGACCTGCTGTTTCGCCACGCCGCGGTTGCGAACGCCGTCGTCGCACCAGTCCCCCACGCGATCAAGGGTTACGTTCCGGCGGCCCTGGTGGTCCTCAAGCGCGGCAGCCAGGCGACGGCGGCGCACATCCGCGACTACTGCCTCGAAAACGGCCCCAAATACGCCCATCCGCGTTTGGTGGAGATCATCGCGGAAAAAGACATGCCGCTCAACGGTGCGGGCAAGATAGACCGCAACCTCGCCCGTGAACGGCTCACGGCGATTGCCGGCGCGCGCACCGTCGCAGGCTAAGCGCGCGGCCCGGAGGGCGCGTTTAGCTCGCGTCTATCCGGGCTCTATCCGACCTCTATTCGGACGCTATTCGGACTTGATGTTGGCCGCCTTGATGGTTCTGGCCATCTTGTCGACGTCGGCACGCACAAGCTCGGTGATCTGCTGTGGTGTGCCGGCATAGGGCTCCGCGCCCAGCGTGACGAAACGCTCGCGCAGATCCAAAGTGGCGAGGGCCTTGTTCAGCGTTTCGTTCAACTTCGCCACCACCGCGGCCGGCATGCCCGCCGGACCGTGCAGCGCAAACCAGAAACGCAGCGTGGCTTCAGGATAGCCCGCCTCGGCGAAGGTCGGCACATCCGGCAGCAGGGCCGAACGCTTATCCGACAGCACCGCGAGGGCCCGGGTCTTGCCGGCGCGAATGTGCTGGATCGCCGAGGGCAGCGTGTCAAAAACCATGGTCAGCGTGCCGGCGAACAAGTCCGGGTAGGCCACACCGGCGCTCTTATAGGGCACATGCAGCATCTCCGCGCCGGTGAATGTGCGCAGCACTTCACCCGAAAGATGGCCGATGCTGCCAACCCCGGAGGAGCCGAAGGTAAGCTTGCCCGAGTTGGCCTTGGCGAAATTGACCATGTCGCGCAGCGTGTTGAACTCAGAGCCGGTATTGACAGACAGGATATTCGGCGTAATGGCAACCGGCCCGATGGCGCTAAAGTCCTTCACCGGGTCGTACTGCACGCTCTTGAGCATATTGGGTGCAATGGCCAGCGTGGTGAGGCTGGACAGCACCAGCGTGTAACCGTCAGGGGGCGACTTGGCCACGACATCCGAGCCTAGCGCTCCGCCCGCGCCGGCGCGATTCTCGACCAGCATGGTCTGGCCCAGCAGCTCGGTCATCTTTTGCGCCACCACACGCCCCATGATGTCTGAAACACCACCGGCGGCGTAGGGCACCACAAGCTTGATCGGCTTGTTTGGAAACGCAGCCTGCGCGCTCGCATGCAGCGGCGCGATCGCGGTAATCGCCGCAAATATGACGGCGGCAAAATTCGGAATTTTTAGGATCATTCGGTTCTCCACTATTTTTCAATATGTCGCAAACGAGGCCGCCCGGAACAAGCCGGCAGTCGGTTGGCCATCGCACCAAGGGTAAACGCCAAGGATAATCGGGTAAACACTAAGGGACAAACAACAAGGGGCAAACAATAAAACGCAAACACCAGGCTTCAAACCTTAGCCCTCAAACAAGCGGCATCAAACCGTATCGAGCTGCCTATCCTATCTTAGTCTTGGGCCGGGAAGAGAAACGGCACGGACCAAAACCACAGCTGCAAGCAAAGAAAAAAGGATGCCACCACGGGCGGGACGCTTGCCCGCGACGCGGACACACCGGAAACGAGCCTGGAGAAAACTAGGCGCCACCTTCCGCCACGCGCTGCTTCGCCTGCGCAATCAGTGCGCCACGGTCTATCTTGTTGGTGGTGGCCAGCGGCAGTGCATCCACAAACCAGATCCAGCGCGGGTGCTGATAGGCGGGACCATTCGCCAGCGCATGCGCTTTAATAGCCTCGGCGCTCACTTCCGCACCCGGGCGCCTGATCACAAACGCCGCCGGTTTGTGCCCCTTGATCTCATCCTCGACCGGCACCACGGCAGCCTGCCTGACCGCCGGATGGGTCTCGAGAAGTTTTTCAACCTCGCCCGGGTAAATGTTTTCTCCGCCGGAGACAAACATATCGTCGACACGACCGACAAAAAAGTGAAAACCGTTTTCATCGCGACGAAAGACATCGCCGGTGATGTAGTAGCCATCCGCGGTGAATGGGCGCCGCAGCGGCGGCTGGCGCAATTCGCCCTTGTGGTAACCAAGCATCACCGCGGGGGACTTCATTTGCAGCACGCCCTGTTCCGCGTCAAGCTTGTCGCCGTCGACCAGACGCAATGACACGGCCGGATGCGGGTAACCGACCGACAATTCCGGCTGCACCAGGCCGCGCGGATGCGGGCCAAAGACCACCGGCCCGCCTTCTGTCGTACCAAAGGCGTTGGTGACCTGCGTTGTGGGCAGGGTCGCGTGAATCGCCGTCATCAGGCTGGAGGAAACCGGAGCCGAGCCCATGCGCAGGAACTCCACCGAACCGAGATCGGTGCTGGCAAGCAAATCTTTCTCCTGCAGCATCATCGCCACCATCGGCGGCACTGCCGTCAGCCAGGTGCAGCGATAGCGCTCTATCGCCTCGATATAGGCGCGCGCCGTAAACTGCGGCAGCAGCACAATGGTTGCGTGCGCCACACAGGCGAGTTTGGCCAGGGCCAGCGCATTCATGTGATACAGCGGCGCGGCAATCAGGAAGCGGTGGCGCGACCAGTCGTTCGCACCCAGACGGATTTCCGCCACCCAGATATGGCTCTGGTGTGACAGCATCACGCCCTTGGGTTTGCCGGTCGAACCCGAGGTGTAGAGAAACATCGCCACCTCGTCCCGCTCCGGAACGCAGGCGTCAAAAGGGCCGTGGTCGAGAAACGCATCGAAGCCCTGCGGCCCCGGCTCGTTGAAGATGATGGCCGGCACGCCGGCCGGGACCTCGCCCTTGCGACCGGCATCGCAAAACACCAGGCGCGCATCGGCGTCACCCAGCACAAACTCGATCATCGCTCGCGGAAACTTGAAGTTGACCGGGACCGCCACCAGACCGGCACGCATGATGCCGTAGTAAGCCACCAGATTTTCGGCGCGGTTGGCCGAGAGGATCGCCACGCGCTCGCCACGACGGATGCCGCGCTTCAACAGCCCGCGAGCCACGGCCTTGGCCATGGCATCGATCTGGGCGTAGGTGTATTCACGCGGCGCGGTCTCCCCACCGAGATCGATGAGGGCGATCTGGTCGAGATTCCGGTCGCGGCGGATCAGGTCACCCAGATTGCGAAACTCAGGAAGCGTCATTGCCAAGCCTTGCAGATCAACACAAAGCGCGGCAAGCGCCGCGCCGGAACGCCCCCGCTCAAACGACGGGCCGCAGGGTGCGTTTCAATCTTTATTTAAAACCCGACGTCAAACCTTGCTTCAAACCCCGCTTCAGACCCTGCTTCAGACCTTGGGTGGCGGTGGCGGCGCGGTCAAATAGACGCCGCGTCCGCTGGCGCAAAGCGCACCATCCTTG
>CAMDRY010000089.1 GCA_945906975.1 Bordetella parapertussis
GATGCACTCACGCCCTGGGGTGTGCGCGTGACTGAGGCGCCGATCTCACCGGTGCGCCTGCTGCAACTTATCGAGGCCGGCGCGCCCGCCGCCTGACCCGCAGCGATACGCGGAAAGCCGCGCGGGGCGTGGCTTTCCGGGAGGTTTGCCGGTTTGTCGGTTTGCCGTGCCGCCCTGCACTATCTACGGCCCCCTGTCAAGGCCGGCCCCGCGGCCTTATTTGCTATGTGTCCCATGCCCACCCGGGGCAATACCAGGGGGGCAAGCATGCCGATTGTCGTGTCGTCAGTGGTAAAGCCTGGCCCGCAGTGTGGATTGTCCATTGCCGGCGAATCCAGTAGCATCGCGCGGTTGCAAATTTTTTGACCCATCGCCCTATCGCCCCATCGACCCATTGAGGAGCAGTCATGAAGCACATCGTAATTCTGGCCGCAGGCCTGCTGGCCAGCGGCGTGACCGGTGCTGTAAACGCCCAGGACGCGGCCAAACTGGCGGCGGACAAGGCTTGCCTCGCCTGCCACGCCATCGACAAGAAAGTGGTCGGTCCCGCTTTTAAGGATGTCGCCGCCAAGTACAAGGGCAATACCAAAGCCGAGGCGATATTGGTGCAAAAAGTGCTCAAGGGCTGTGTGGGCGCCTGGGGCCAGATCCCGATGCCGGCGAACGCCAGCCTCAAGGAAGACGAAGCCAAGCTGCTGGTCAAGTGGGTTCTTGGCCAGTAAGCGTTCAGGCGCCAAGCCGCGCCCGGTCGCTGACGCCCCGGGTACGGGAAAAAAGCCAGCGGCAGCCTCAGGCCCGCCGGTTTTTTATCGCCGCTTTGTATCATCGTATTCACTTTATTCAATAGGGCGAATGCCCCGCCCACGATTACAATGGCAAGGCTCAAATTGACAAGCGCTGTTACGCGTCAGCATAATTCGTCGTCACACTCCTGGAGAGTCACCATGTCCCGATTTCGCCCGCGTCTTGTAGCCGCCACCACCCTTTCCGCACTGCTGCTGGTCGCCTGCGGCAAGGAAGAACCCAAACCCGCGCCGGCTCCGGCCGCGCCGCCGCCTTCGGTTGAAATCAAGATCGGCCACGTCGGCCCGCTCACCGGTGGCATCGCCCACCTGGGCAAGGACAACGAAAACGGCGCTGTGCTCGCCATCGACGAAGCCAATGCCGCGAAAATCAAGATCGACGGCAAGGACGCCAAGTTCGTGTTGGTCAAGGAAGACGACCAGGCCGATGCCAAGGTCGGCACCACGGTGGCGCAAAAACTTGTCGATGCCAAGGTTGCCGGCGTAGTCGGCCACCTCAATTCCGGCGTGTCCATTCCGGCCTCGGCCATTTACAACGGCGCCGGCATTCCGGTGATCTCCGGTTCGGCCACCAACCCCAAGCTCACCGAGCAGGGCTTCACGGTGACCTTCCGCACCGTCGGCCGCGATGACCAGCAGGGTCCGGCCGTTGCCAATTACCTGGCGGCAGTGAACAAACCCAAGACGGTCGCCATCATCGACGACGCCACCTCCTATGGCGAGGGCCTTGCCAACGAAGTCGAGAAGACGCTAAAGGCCGCCGGCATCAAGGTGCTGCCGCGTGAAAAGGGCACCGACAAGACCACCGACTGGAAAGCGGTGCTGACCAAGATCAAGGGCAAGAAGCCCGATGCGATTTTCTACGGCGGCATGGATGCCACCGGCGGTCCGCTGATGAAGCAGGGCAGGGAACTGGGCATCAAGGCGGTGTTCGCCTATGGCGACGGCGCCTGCACCGACGAGATGGCCAAACTGGCCGGCGAAGCGGCCGAAGGCCTGATCTGTTCGCAGGCGGGCATTCCCGCAGTCGCGGCGAGCAAGTCCTTCCTCGAAAATTACAAAAAGAAATTCAATGTTGACCCTATCCTCTACGCGCCCTTTACGTATGACAGCACCATGCTGCTGGTCGAGGCGATCAAGAAGGCCAACTCACCCGATCCGGTCAAGTACCTGCCGGAACTCGCCAAGATCAGCTACAACGGCGCCTCGGGCAAAATCGAGTTCGACGAAAAAGGCGACCGCAAGGACGCCGAGATGACGATCTTCACCATGAAGGCGGGCAAGATCACCCCCGTCGCCATCATCAAGTCGGGCAAGAGCATGACTGTGGATGAGTACATCGCCATGGCGGCCCCTGCTCCCGCCGCCCCGGCCGCCCCGGCAGCAGCGCCTGCTGCTGACGCACCTAAAGCCGATGCAGCCAAGGCCGACGCTCCGAAAGCCGACGCGCCCAAGGCTGAAGCCCCCAAGGCAGACGCGGCGAAGAAGTAAGCGGGCACTGGCGACTACCGGCCGCACATGAAAAAGAACGGCACCGCAGGGTGCCGTTCTTTTTTTATGGGTTGAAGCTTGGACATTTTCATCCAGCAAGTCATCAATGGCCTGGTGCTCGGCTGTGTGTATGCCATCGTCGCCATTGGCTACACCATGGTCTACGGCATCCTGCAGTTGATCAATTTCGCCCACGGTGCGCTGGTAATGATTGGTGCGATGGTTGCCTATACGGTGATCTCGCTGCTCGCCGGGTCTGGCCTGCCGCCGCTGGTGGTGGTGCTGATTGGCACCGGTTGCTCCATTCCGGTGTGCGTCGTGCTCGGCTACCTGCTCGATCGTATCGCCTACCGCCCCTTGCGCAAGGCGCCGCGTCTTGCGCCGCTCATTACCGCCATCGGCATGAACATCATCCTGCAATACCTCGCGCTATTGGTATGGGGGCGCAACCCGCTGGCCTATCCGCAGATCATCAAGGTTGAGAACTTCGACATTGGTGGCGCCACCATCACCAGCGTGCAAATCGCCATCATGCTGATTTCAACCCTGCTGATGGCCGGGCTGGCGCTGCTTATCTACCGCACGCGCCTTGGCACCGCCATGCGCGCCACCGCGCAGAACCTGCAGGTGGCCGGCCTGATGGGCATAGACGCCAACCGCATCATCGCCCTCACCTTCATCATCGGCGCGGGGCTTGCCGCGGTCGCCGGCGTGATGGTGGGCACCTATTACGGCATCGCCCACTACACCATGGGCGGCAACCTCGGGCTCAAGGCCTTTGCCGCTGCGGTGCTGGGCGGCATAGGCAATGTGCCGGGCGCCATGCTGGGCGGCATCCTGCTGGGCCTCGTCGAGGCGCTGGGCGCGGGCTATATCGGTGATCTCACCAACAACGTGTTTGGCAGCAACTACCAGGATGTGTTCGCCTTTATCGTGCTGATCGCCGTGCTGGTGTTGCGGCCGCAGGGCATCCTCGGTGAGCGCGCGGGCGACCGGGCATGAACAGGGAATGGACAATGGGGAATGGTAAATAGGGAATGGTAAAGGGTGAAAAGTGGATGAGTGAAGGGGTGAAGGGGTGGAGCAAGGCCAAATGGCTTGGCTTGGCGCTGGTTGCCATTGCCCTGATCGCGCTGCCTTTCGCACTCGCCTCGGCCGGCACGGCCTGGGTGCGCATCACCAACCTCGCCATCCTGTTCATCCTGCTGTCGCTCGGGCTCAATATCGTCGTCGGCTTCGCCGGCCTGCTTGACCTGGGCTACATCGCCTTCTTCGCGGTGGGCGCCTATGCCTATGCGCTGCTCGCCTCGCCGCACTTCAACATCCACCTGCCCTTCTGGGTGATCCTGCCCATAGGCGCGCTGGTGGCCTGCCTGTTCGGTGTGCTGCTGGGCGCGCCCACGCTCAAGCTGCGCGGCGACTACCTTGCCGTGGTGACGCTGGGCTTTGGCGAGATCATCCGGATTTTTTTGAACAACCTGTCCAACCCGGTCAATATCACCAACGGCCCGCAGGGCATCGCGCGCATCGACCCCTTCAAGCTGGGCAGTTTTGATTTTTCCAAAACCGAGACCATCATGGGCCTCAACTTCAGCGGCCCGATCAAGTACTACTACCTGCTGATCGTGGTGATGGTGGCGGTGATCATCATCAACCTGCGGTTGCAGAACTCGCGCATCGGCCGCGCCTGGGAGGCCATCCGCGAGGACGAAACCGCGGCGCGCGCCATGGGCATCAACACCACGCGCATCAAACTGCTGGCCTTCGCCATGGGCGCCTCTTTTGGCGGCGTCGCGGGCGGCATGTTCGCGGCCATACAAGGCTTCATCAGCCCGGAGAGTTTCGTGCTGGTCGAATCGATCATGGTGCTGGCCATGGTGGTACTGGGCGGCATGGGCAATGTCTGGGGTGTGGTGCTGGGCGCGGTGCTATTGTCATTTGCACCCGAAGTGCTGCGCTACACCGTCGCGCCGGCGCAAATGGCGCTGTTCGGAAAAATGCTGGTCGAGCCCGAGGTCATACGCATGCTGCTGTTCGGCCTCGCGCTGGTGCTGGTGATGATTTTCCGCCCGGCCGGGCTGTGGCCATCGGCGGTGCGCAAGCGTGAACTGGCCGCGCGCAAGGACCCGGCATGAGCGCGCTGCTCGTCGCCAGCGGCATAGGGAAAAAATTTGGCGGCGTGCAGGCGCTCGCCGGGGTGAGCTTTTCCATCGCGCACGGCGAGATCTACGGCCTCATCGGCCCCAACGGCGCGGGCAAGACCACGCTCTTCAACGTACTGACCGGGTTTTATTCGCTCAACGAGGGGCGCTTCGAGTTCGACGGCGCCTCGCTCGCCGGGCTTGGCACCCACCAGGTCACTGCGCGCGGCATCGCCCGCACCTTCCAGAACATCCGCCTGTTTGCCAGCCTGTCGACGCTGGAGAATGTAATGATAGGCCGCCATGTGCGCACCCGCGCCGGCGTGCTGGGCGCGGTGCTGCGCAACGCCGCGACGCGCGCCGAGGAGGCGGCCATCGAGGCGCGCGCACACGCGTTGCTTGCCTACGTTGGCATCGAGTCGCGCGCCAACGACCAGGCCTCGAGCCTCGCCTACGGCGACCAGCGCCGCCTCGAGATCGCCCGCGCCCTGGCCACCGATCCCAAGCTGCTGGCGCTCGACGAACCGGCGGCCGGCATGAACGCGTCCGAGACGGTGGCGCTGCGCGCGCTCATTGAGCGCATCCGCGCCGACGGCACCACGGTGCTGCTGATCGAGCACGACATGAAACTGGTGATGAACGTGTGCGACCGCGTGCTGGTGCTCGACTACGGCCAGAAAATCGCCGAGGGCGTGCCGGCCGAGGTGCAACAAGACCCGCGCGTGGTCGAGGCGTACCTCGGTAAGCCGGCGGCGGCATGAACGTACTCGAAATCAGCGGCCTCCACGTCAGCTACGGCGGCATCCGCGCCGTCAAGGGCATTGACCTCACGGTGAGCGAGGGCGAGTTAGTCTGTCTCATTGGCGCCAACGGCGCCGGCAAGTCGACCACGCTCAAGGCGGTGTGCGGCCTGATGCCGGCGGCGGCCGGCACGGTGCGTTATCAGGGTGCAGACATCGCCGGCGTGGCGCATTTTGAATTGCCGCGCCGCGGCCTGGTGCTGGTGCCCGAGGGGCGCGGTATTTTTCCGCAACTCACCGTGGCGGAAAACCTTTCCATGGGCGCGTATTCACGCAAGGACACGGCCGGCATCAGGCGCGACATGGAGCGCGGCTATAGCCTGTTTCCGCGCCTCGCCGAGCGCCGCCTGCAATCGGCCGGAACCATGTCTGGTGGCGAGCAGCAAATGCTCGCCATCGCGCGCGCGCTGATGGCGCAACCCAAGTTGCTGCTGCTCGACGAACCGAGCATGGGCCTCGCGCCCATCGTTGTGCAAAAGGTGTTCGAGGTAATCGCCACCATACGCAAGGAGGGCGTGACCATCCTGCTGGTGGAGCAGAACGCCCGCCTTGCCCTGGAGCTGGCTGACCGCGCCTACGTGATGGAGACCGGCCTCATCACTCTGACGGGCGAAGCGCGCGCACTACTCGCCGACGAGCGCGTCAAAAAAGCCTATCTGGGCGAATAGGCCGGTTGCAGCCATAGGCTGGAAACGCCCGCCTGGCGCGGGTTTCCGGCGTATGGCCGATAGGAGGCGGGCATAAAAAAGGGCGGCCTTAGCCGCCCTTTTTGCTGCGGTGCGTGCCGCCGGCTTTGCGCTTAGTCGCCCTTGGCGCCCGAGTCCTTCGCCAGCTTGGCCCACTTTGGCCCCTGTGCCTTGAGGTAGGCGGCCATTTCGTCGGGTGTGCTGGCGACCACGCGGTCCACGCCCTGCGCTTCAAGCTTGGCGAGGAAGGCGGGATTTTTGAGCAGCGTGGTGATCTCGGCGTTGAGGCGCGCGACCACCGCATCGGGCGTCCTTGCCGGTGCCCACACGCCGTACATCGCCGAGGTTTCGAAGCCGCGGATACCGGCCGCTTCGTCCATGGTCGGCACATCGGGCAGCGCGCGCGAACGCGTTGATGAGGTTACGGCGATGGCGCGCAGCTTGCCGCTGCGGATGGAGGGCAGCGCGCCGGCGACGGTGGGGTAGAACAGCGGCACGTGGCCGGCCAGCGTGTCGGCGAGAGCCGGGCCGCTGCCCTTGTAGGGACTATGGGTGAGCTTGACACCGGTCATGATGTTGAGCAGTTCGCCCGACAGGTGGCTGGTGCTGCCGGTGCCAAACGATGCATACGACAGGCTGCCCGGCTGGGCCTTGGCCATCGCGACGATTTCGCTGACGGTTTTGCCCGCAAAACCCGGATTGGCCACCAGGATGTGCGCCGCCTCGCCGATCAGGCTGACCGGCGCGAAGTCGCCCAGGGTGTCGTAGGGCACCTTGTTGTAAAAGCTGGCGTTGATGAGGTGGGTGGAGACGCTGTGAAACATGATGGTATAGCCGTCGGGCGCGGCCTTGGCCACGGACTCGGCGCCGATGAGGCCGTTGGCGCCGCCCTTGTTGTCAACGATCACCGACTGGCCTAGCGGGCCGGAGAGCGCCTCGGCGAGGATGCGCCCGAGGATGTCATTGCCGCCGCCCGGCGGCCATGGCACGACCATGCGAATGGTTTTGTTCGGCCAGGTCTGGGCCAGCGCCGGTGTGGCGGTGAGGGCGGCAAGGCCGAGGGCGATCAGCAGGGAGGCGAGCAGGCGTTTCATGAAAAACTCCGGAATAGGTGGTGGCGGGTTTATGTGGGGCGGGGCGGAAGCCGGCGCTGGCTTAAATCAGAACTGTGTTTCGGGTATTGCAAGAACGATGCCATCGAGTGCGTCGGTCATGCGGATCTGGCACGACAGCCGGCTTGTCGGGCGGCGCTCCGCCGCGACAAAGTCGAGCATGTCGTTCTCCGGCTGGGCGATGGGCGGCAGCATGTCCATGAAGGCGCTGGCGACATAGACATGGCAGGTGGCGCAGGCGCAGCCGCCGCCACAGTCGGCGGCGATGCCCTCAAGGCCGTTTTCGGTGGCGGCGCGCATCAACGTGGTGCCGGCGGCAACCTCGATGCGCTGCTCGGTGCCATCGGGGAGCTGAAAAATAACGGCGGGCATGCTCAGTATCCAGTCTGCGGTTTGATGACGTTGAGCGCGGGGCGCCCGGCGAGCAGGCGGCGCAGGTTGCGGCAGGCGAAGTCCATGGTCTGCGTCATGTAGTTGTCGAGGTCGTCCGAGGACACGTGCGGCACGATCACCAGATTGGGTGTCTTCCACAGCGGCGAGTTGGCCGGCAGCGGTTCGGGCTTGTGCACGTCGAGGATGGCGCCGGACAGGTGGCCGTAGCGCAGCAGGCGGGCGAGGGCCTCGCTGTCGAGCACGCCGGCACGGCCGATGTTGATGAGACCGCCACCGCGCTTCATTGCCGCCAGAACGCGCGCGTTGACCAGGTTGGCCGTGGATGGTGTCAGCGGCGTGGCGATGACGACAAAATCCGCGCCCCTGACGGCGGTTTTGATTTGCGCCGGCTTATAGACCTTTGACACGCCGGGCACCGCCTTGCCCGAGGCGCGCACGCCGACGATTTTGAGGCCTAGTTGCCGTCCGGCCGAAACCGCCGCGCGGCCCATGTCGCCGAGGCCGATCACGGCGAGCGTCTTGCCGGCGATGAGGGGCGTGAAAATCTGCTCCCAGCGCGACTTGCCCTGGTTGGACACGATGGCCGGCAGCCGGCAGTTGAGCGCCAGCAGCGACATCAGCAGGAACTCGCGCGTCTTGGCCACGTGCACGCCGCTGTTGTTGGCGAGCTTCACGCCGCGCGGCAGCCAGTCAAGCGGCAGCACGCCCTCGATGCCCGCGCCAATCAGCTGGATGAGTTTGAGTTTGGGCGCGGCCTTGGCCAGCGCGTCGCCGCGCGGAAAGCGCGGGTCGCGCACCACGTCGGTGGAGGTAATGAGCAGCGTCGTGGTTTTGAGATTGCGGGCGAGGTTGGCGAAATCGGCGCCGGTGCTAAAGCGCGCATGTTTGGCCAGATCGGGGTGGCGTTTTTGTGCTTCGCGCGCGAGCGCGCCGGTCAGCCAGAAGATGCGCGGCTTGGCGGAGCAGTTTTCAAGATGGACATGAAGCGCGGGTTTTTTCTTGCCGGCCATTAATCGAGCACCTGGTAAGCCACCGACTGCGGCGTGCAACCGTGGGCGTTGACGGGAATGAGATCCTGCGGGCAGGCCGAAAACACCATGACGCAATCGCGCAGCGCGCGGAAGGTGACACTGGCGCCCAGGGCCGGTTCGGGTGCCTCGACCACCATGTCACGGTGATTGTTGAACTTGGTGTTCATAAACAGGTTGAGCGGCGTCGGGATGTGGTGGAGCGCGATGCCAAAGGGGCTGATCGCCGCGCGCAGGTTGTCGGCGCAGTTGTCGTGGTGGCCCGTGACGCCCATCAGGCGGTAGCGTGCCTGGTCGCAGGCGGCAAAGAGCATGCAGTGCACGCCGGGCGAGAGGTCCTCCTCGAGTTGCAGCATGGGGCTGCGCAGCTGGCTGTAAAGCGTGTCGCCGGGCAGTGGCTTGATGCGCCCCAGGGTCACCACCGAGTGCGGCATTGACAGGTGTTCGCTGCCATTGTGCAGGAAGGACCACATGTCGACCACCTGGCCGCCGTGGGTGTTGATGATGCGCACGGCCTGGGCCTGGCGCAGTTGCACGGCGGCGCCGGACCGCGCGGGAATTTCAATTGGGTTCAAGATAGTGTCCGCGGAAAAACTACTTGTTTCAGAATGTCGGATTTTGCATATGGAAATTATTTACGACTGTTAGTATCATAACCAATCACCTGCCAAAAAACGAGCAACGCGGCGTATTCTCCTTTACTGCTGTTTCGGGCCGCGCACTTGCGCAAGCGCGAAACTTCACCACGTCGCACGCCGGCAGTGGGCTGATTTTGTTTTCGCACCATCCTGTTCACGCGGGCCTTCCTCTGGGCCGTGGTCTGTGGTCTGAGGCCGGCCCGCATCTGTTTAACTGCAAAAGAAAGATAATCTCATGGACTTGTTTGATCCCCGCACCTACGAAGCCGTCAGGCGTCCTTTGCTCGAAGCGGAGACGCTGCCGGTGGAGTGCTACACCTCGCCCGAATTCTTCCAGCGCGAGATCGACACCATTTTCATGAAGGTCT
>CAMDRY010000090.1 GCA_945906975.1 Bordetella parapertussis
GGAGTTTACAGCGCGCATGACGCGGGAGATCCAGCAATGGACGGACCTCGTCGCACGCACCGCCATCAAGGTCGAATAACGCGCGAAGTTGCGCCTGTTTCGTTTCGCACATAGGCTGGAAAGCCGCTCTGCAAGCGGGTTTCCAGCTCACGCCCTGGTCGCCCCGAATTTCCTGCGGTCTGACTACATCGCGCTCGCGGCCATCAAGGTTTGGTCGGGTACGCGCCCGGCACCTGGCGCTTGGCGATGGCGATGGCGACGGCAAGGTCGTTCCAGACCTTCTGATCGACAATGCGCCCGTCACGGATCAGAAAGCGGTCGATGTAGCGTATGCCGGCGAAGGGCGTGCCGTCGGCCCACTCGCCGCGCAGGCCGCCGTAGTTGTAGACCACCGTGCCGTTCTCAGCCTCGAATTCGTCGATGTGCTCGAATTCCTTTTTCACCCAGCGGTACATGGCCGAGGAACGCTTGGGCAAATCGGTGCAGTCGGTAAACACCGCGCCGCCCGGAAACAGCATGGCGCAGCCGGGGGCGAGAAAAGCGTTGGCCTCGGCATAGCGGCGCGCGGCAAACAGCGACAGAAAATCCCACGCCAGCTTGCCGCCGGCACCCAGCGATTCACGCGTCATGGCGTGCACCACCGCCTGGTCGCTTGGTTGCATCGATTCTTCCTTGGCATTCATGCGCGCATCTCCATTCGTTTATGGGCGAGGGTAGGAGCAGAGACGATAGCGCGGCAGCCGGTCCGGGCGCAACCGTGTTTGCGGGCGTGGTTTTGGTGTGATGTGCCTGCGCTGGCGGTTGGTGCGACTCAGGAAGGGCGTCGTTTTGATTGTGGCGGCATTGCAACTTTTACAATTGGCCGGGGATGGGTCCAAATTGCGTTCGTAGTAGTGCTTGGGCACGCTAAACGAGCGGCAAACAACTTCTATCGGCCGGGCACGTGAAATTAGGGGGATTGATTTTCCTATCTCTCTTCTCCGACCGTCCGGTGCAGCAGGCACTCGACCTGTGGCGCGAAGTGATCTGAGCTTAATCGCTGCATAAAAAAAGGCCGGCTATATGCCGGCCTTTTCTTGCCTGCGGTTCCAGGCAAAACTTCAGAGTTGTGCGTAGAGCTCGTATAACGCCGCCGAGGCTGAGTCGCCAAGATCGCGCGTCAGCACATCGAACTTCGCGCGCAGGCTGTCCGCATCCATTGGCTCCGCGGGCATGCCTTTGAAATTCGGGCTGTCGCGCAGCAGGCGTTTGCCGCCGCGCAAGCGGACCTGCACACGCGTATGCCAGCCGGACTGCGCTTTGAAATCCGTTGGCAGCAGCACAAGGCGCAGGCTCGCGCAGGCGGCGCGAATGCCCGGATCGGCAAGTGCCGATAGGTCGAAGGAACGCGGATCGGCCGGATCGCGGTAAAGCGCGAGTGCCACGCAAAAAGGCACGCTGTACTGCGCCTGCATGACATCCTGCGGAGCGCGGATGTCATGGTGGCTGAGCAGCTTGGGGGCGCCCTCAACCTGGATCTCCTCCACATCCTGGGGCGCGAACGCATGCTCGGCCATCAAGGCGCGCAAGGCGCGAACCGGCGTGTGCGCCGTAACGTGGCATGGATAGGACTTGATGCAGATATTGCGCGTTTCCCACTCTGTTCCCAGAACCGCCGTGAGGCGTGCGGCGTCGCCGTCGCGACAATACGTCTCAAGAAAGCCGAAGCGCCCCTCCAGTACGGTCTCGGGCCCGTTCACGCCCTCGGCGGCGAGCCGCGCCGCAAGCACGCCCGATTCGGCGGCGCGGCCCAGATGCAGTTTTTTGACCTGAGCACCGCCCTTGGCCTTGGTGAAGGCAAGTAGCCCAGACGAGAGCGAACCGGCCAGTCCCAGCGCATCGGTGAGCTGGGCGGCATCCAGGCGCAGCAGGCGCCCCGCAGCAACCGCAGCACCATAGGGCCCGGTCAGACCCGGTGCGTGAAAGCCCAGTCCCTCACTGCTGTGGTGCGAAGCCGCGCCGATGCGGAACATGACTTCGCAGCCGGCCACGAACGCCGCCAGCAACTCCCGGCCGCTCGCGCCGGTTTCCTGCGCGATGGCAAGCGCCGGAGGGAGCAACACCGCGCCCGGATGCACGCCTGCGCCCGGATACCGCAGGCTGTCCTGCTCGAAGGCATGCGCCAAAGCGCCGTTTACGAGCGCTGCGAACGGGGCATGCACGCGCGCTTCAGGCATACCGAACAGCGTGCATGGGCCACCCGCACCGTAGCGCTGAGCATAACGCGCGATACCCTTGCTCCATTCGAAACGGGCGCCATAGGTCGCCACGCCCACGGTATCGATGATGCAGGTACGTGCGCAGTCGAGTACATCCGCCGGGATGTCTTCGTAGGAAAGTCCGGCCGCGTAGGCGGCCAGCGTCTGCGCTGCGGTTGCGGCCATGTCTAGACCCCGGCGGCCTCGACGACCACTTCGTCGCCTTCGGCCCGCAGTGCCGCGCCCAGCGACTCGCTGCGGCGCGCCAACGATTCCAGCCCTTCGTTCTCGCTCGCCAAGGGGCACAGTACTGTTTCGTTTTCGGCGTTGTGGCGCACGAACTGGAAGGCCACGCGCGATACCGATTTTCCCTGTACCTGCAGGCGCACCATCATGCCCAACCAGTCGCCATGCTTGCGGCCGCCATGGCCGGTATGGAAGGAGAAGCTCCCCAGTCCGTAGAAGATCGGCTTGCCACGGTAGAGCTCCACCGGCAGCGAATAATGCGGCCCGTGGCCCATGACGATGTCGGCACCCGCATCGACCGCAGCATGTCCTATCTCGCCCATATACTCCAGCACCTCCTCCCACAGACCCCAGTGGCAGGAAGCGACGAGCACATCGACCTCCTTGCGCAACGCAGCGATATCGTCCACAAAAGCCTGCAGATATTTCGGTTCAGCCCAGGTCTTGATCACCGGCGGCAGCCCGGGCCGGTTCATCGGTGGAATCTCCGGACGCACCTTGTGCATAGGCAGCTGGTATGCCGTGTTGCCTCGTATCACCGCCACGCCGGCAGCGTTGGGCCGCGCTTCGTGCTGCGTGGCCCAGTACACCGAGGTGCGCTGCAAAAAACCGAAACGCACGCCCTTGCGTTCGATGAGCATGGGCGCGCGCGCCGCACCGATGTTGGCACCGGCACCGGTGTGGGCGATACCGTAGGCGTCGAGCTGGGCCACCGAGTTGGTGATCGCCTCCTCGCCGAAATTCACGTTATTGGCTATGCCCACGCCGTGGATGCCGGCGCGACGCAAGGCCTCCCCACCTATTTGCGGTGCAATGAAAAAGCCCTCGTTGTCGGTCGAATGACTATGCGGTTCATACAGACAGCATTCGAGGTTGCTGAAAACGAGGTCGGTGCTGCGGAATTCCTCCCGCACCCGGCGAAACGGCTGGTCGGGGTCAGCGACGTTCATCAGGTTCACATCGCCGGTAAGGATGAGACTGGTGCTGGTCATGGCGTTCTCCCTTAGGGCGTCATCAGCTCGGCAATCTTGCCGGCATCGGCAAGTTTTTCGAGACCGAGCATGGCATCGCGTAGCGCCTCGACGCGGGCTTTGGGGAGAGCACGTGCCGCGAGTTTCTCGAATTTCGCGACGACGTCGTCCGCGCTCGCGAAGTTGCGCTCGCTGCCGCGCGGATATTCCTTTGCGCACTCCAGGCGTTCGCCGTCGCGCAAGAAAACCTCGACACGCACCATATGCCGGAATTTTGCGCCCCTGGCGGTGATAGCGTCGTCGTGCCTGACTTCCACCCTCTCCGCCAGAGCCATGCGCGCGGGATCAGCGACGATGGCTTCGGAAAACTGGTCGACGAAGCAATCGCCTTCGAGCAACAGCGTGGCGACGCAAAAAGGCAGATTGAGTTGTGCCGAGGTCAGGCCCAGCGGACGGTATTTCCAACCGACGTGGTCCATAGTCACCTGCGAGCCGTGCACGACGATTTTCTCGATATCGGTCGCGCCGAAGGGGTGTTTCGCCTGCATTTCGCGGATAGCGTCGAGCGTGGTGTGATTGCTGCCGACGCAGGAGTAGAACTTGAGCGCAACGCCCATGGTCTGCCAACTCTCACCCAGGCCCGCGGTGAGTTCCGCCAGATTGAAGCGGTCGGTGGAGCGCGAGAAGGTGGTGCAAAAACCGCCGTACTCGGACTCGAGCACGTTCTCTATGCCGGTAAATCCCTGCTCTGCAAACAGCGCGCCATACAGTCCGCTTTGCGCGGAACGTCCTGCGTGCATGCGCTTGACCATTGCGCCATATTGCGCCGCCATCAGGCCCGCAGCCTGGGTGCCGCCTATGCCAAGGGCGTGAACGGTCTTTTGCTCGTCCAGGCCCAAGCCGCGCGCCGCACCTGCGGCGGCGGAGAACACGCCGAGGGTCGCGCCCGAGTGCCAACCCTGGCCGATGTGCTCGGGCCCCATGCACAGTCCCACGCGCGGACCGATTTCATAGCCAGCCACCGCAGCAGCGAGAAATTCCTCCCCTGACATGCCGCGGCGAGTCTCGGCGATCGCGATCAACCCGGGTAGCACCACTGCCCCCACGTGCAGCACGCCGGCGCGGTGCACGTCGTCCAGTTCGAAACCCTGCACCTGGGTGCCATTGACGAGTGCGGCATGCGGTGCTGACAGCTTTTGCTTCGTTCCCCAGACCGCGCAGTCGCCGGCCCGGTCCAGACCGCCCAGCGTATCGCGCAGGATGCGGCTCCATTCCAGGTGCGCGCCATATAACGCGCAGCCCAGCGAATCGAGCATCAAAAGCTTGATGCGCTCGCGCACTTCGGGCGGGACCGCGACGTACTTCAGTCCGGATACGAAGCGGGCGATGCCGCGCGTGTGGGGATTGTCCTGCGATGCTTCGCTCATGCTCTACTCTCTTCCTTTTTTATACCGTTTGTTATTTCGCAATACCTGCCACTTCAACCGCCGAGAATACCCTCCATCCATTCCGCTGCGGCCAGTGCACGCGCATCGCCACCGCGCCTGGCGATGATCTGTATTCCCACGGGCAGGCCGTTCGGTCCTGTTCCGGCCGGGACGGTGATGCATGGAACGTGCATCAGCGTCCAGCTTCGATTGAATGCGGCGCTGCCTGTGGCGGCATGCCCCTTGGGCGCCTCGCCCGTGGTCGCCGCGCCCAGCAGGATGTCATGGTCCCTGAACACATCGTCCAGTGAACGCCGGCAATCCTCGGCCACCGCCTGCTTCGCATCGTACAGGACGGGGTCCACCGCCTGTCCTTGTTCAAGGCGCCCGCGCAACGCGTCGCTCAGCGCGGCGCGGTGCGATTGCATTTCGAAGGCAAGCGCGCGCGCCATTTCGTAGTATTCGATGTCGTGGTGCGCGCGATCGGCCTGCGCAAATAGGGCCGGCATCACCGCCTCGGTGATGCGCGCCCCCGCGACTGAAAATATCCGCACGGCGGCCTCCAGCAAGACAACGGTTTCCGGCTCGGCTTGTCCCCATTCGTGAGTACGCCATATCCCTACGCGCTCGACACGCCCAGCCGGGAATTCACGCAATGCAGGGCGGCCGGCCGCGGCCGACGCCAGCAGCGCGGCGTCGCGCACCGTCCGTGCCATCACACCCACCGTGTCCAGCGATTCGGACAGCGGCTTTACGCCATGACGGTTGATCATGCCGAAGCTCGGTTTGTATCCGACAATGCCGCAATAGCTTGCCGGACGAATCAGCGAACCCCCGGTCTGCGTCCCCAGCGCAGCGGGCACCATGAAATCCGCCACGCTCGCCGCCGAACCGCTGGAGGAACCGCCGGGCGTGTGCGCCGGATTGAGCGGGTTCACGGTCCGACCAGGATGGCTGCTGGCAAACTCGGTCGTCACTGTCTTGCCACAAATGAGCCCCCCGGCGGCACGAATCAGCGCCACGCAAGCCGCGTCCCAAGCCGGTCTATGCCCCGCGTAGACAGGCGAGCCGTATTGGGTTGGCATATCGGCCGTGGCGATGATGTCCTTTACCGCGACAGGAAGTCCGTGCAGGGGCCCGCGGATAGGACCGGCGTCTAGCACCCTTGCAGCGTGCAGCAGTTGCTCCGGATCAAGATGGGCCCAGGCGCCGATGGCGGGCTCGCGCACCGCAATGCGCTCAAGGTGCGCGCGAGCGACCTCTTCGGCGTCGACCGAGCGGGACTGCAGCCGCGCGGCAAGTTCGCACGCGGACAGCCGATTGAGTTCCATCAAAAGGGGCGTCGCCTAAAAGGTCGCGCCCGACTTCAGGTAATGCCGCACGATTTCCTCGCCAGTGGCGAACCATACGCGCGGATGTCGGCGCATATAGGCAAAAGCGCGGTCCAGCGAATCAATGCGGTGCGGCACACCCATCATGAACGGGTGCAGGCAGACCGCCATGACCCGCCCCGACTGCACGCCCTCGCGGTAGAGCACATCGAACTGCCGTTTGATCATGGCCTCGAATTCGTCGGGGTTGCCGAAGCGGTAATAGATATGGGAAGAATCGTTGATCTCGTAGGAATACGGAATCGACACGATGCGCTTTCCGCCGACGTCCATGAGATAGGGTTGGTCGTCGTTGACCCAATCGGCGACATACAGGCAGCCCTCGTCAATTAGGTGGTCCAGCGTGTTCCAGGATTCGGCCAGCGCGGAACCGAGCCAGCCCACGGGCCGCTTGCCGCTCTCGACGGCGATCCGGTCGAGTGCGTTCCGAATGAGCGCCTTTTCCTGCTCGGGCGGCACGGCATTCAAGCGTTGCGTGTTGGTCTTGTTGTGCCCCAGCAATTCCCAGCCGAGCCGTACGGCCTCCGCGATGATCTCCGGGTGATGGTCGCAAATATCACTGTTGACGGTCGCCGACGCCCGGATGCCGTGCTTTCCCAGTACCTCCATCATGCGCCAGATGCCGACACGGTTGCCGTAATCACGCTGCGACCAGGCGCGCACGCCGGGCACGGGGCCCTTGCCCTCAAACGGGTGTCCGGACAGCGCGTCTTTCAGGGAAAAGAATTCAATGTTGGGAATGACCCAGACCGCGAGTTGGGCGTCATTTGGCCATGTGATTTTTGGCCTGCGTGTGATGGGGATATAGGGAAACGGCCCGTAGTCGCGTGCTTCCATGTCCTAGCCGCCCGTGCCGGCCTTCAGGCCGCTTTCCCCGTGCTTTTCCAGACGGTGATGCGCCTGATCTTGCGCCCCTCAAACTCGAACAGATCGATATTGTCCGCCGTGCGTTCAGCACCGCCCTTGTCGGTGCGCCGCACCGCGAAACGCGTTGCCACGCGGCCGCTTGCCGCATCAGCCACATGGAGAAAATCACCGTGCCAGGACTTAACCACCTGTTTTGCGCGCTGCTCGAAGTAGGTCTTTACGCCTTCGTCACGACCTTCGTAGCGAAGCCCCTCGGTCAAGTATTCCACTACGCAATCGCGTGCCATGGTCTGCAGCGTGCCGGCCACGTCGCAGCTATCGGCGCTGGCGAAGTAGGCTTCGACGTACGCTATGAGTTCGCCAGCGCTGGGTCCCGACTTCGCCGCATTCCCGTCCGCGTTCACTCCAGTTCGGCTCCGGACGCCTTCACCACGTTCGACCACTTCACCACCTCGGTCCGGATGTAGGCACTGAAAGCCTCCGGCGTGCCGGAAACAGGCTCTATCCCGAGGGCGTTGAACCGCCCCTTCAGATCGGCGCTGTTGACAATTTTGATGAGCTCCGCATTGAGTTTCATGACGATATCCCGCGGCAGCCCGGCCGGCCCCAGAATGCCGTACCACGACGTAGCGTCATACTCCGGCAGGCCCGACTCGGCCATGGTGGGAATGTCCGGAAGCAACGCGGAACGCCTGGGCGTGGTCACCGCAAGGGCGCGAATCTGGTCCGACTTCACGAAAGGTAGCAATGCCGCGAGGTCGGAGTAGAGGAGTTGCACACGCGAAGTCGCGAGATCGCCTATAGCGGCGCCACCGCTCTTGTACGGCACATGCGTCAAGTCCACCTTCGCGAGAGTATTGAACATCTCCCCCATCAGGTGCATGGAGCTGCCTTTTCCGGACGTGCCGTAATTCAGCTGGCCAGCATTCGCTTTGGCATACGCAATGAAACCGCGCAGATCCTTGGCAGGCGATGAAGCGGGCACCGCCATCAGGAAGGAGCCGGTTCCTATTTGCATGACAGGGGTGAGGCTCTTGACCGGATCGAAACCGCGCTTAGGATAAAGCCCGACGTTGGCGGCGATGGTACTGGTTGCCCCTATCATGATGGTGTATCCGTCGGGCGCCGCACCGGCAACCACATCGGTGCCCAGCATGCCGCCCGCGCCCGCCCGGTTGTCGACCACGACAGGCTGACCGAGATTCTCGCTCAGCTTCTGCGCAATGATGCGGCCGACGATGTCGTTGCTGCCACCGGGGCCGAAGGGGATGATCAGCCGGATCGGCTTGTTCGGATACGTCTGGGCGGAGACATTGCCGACTGCGAAGAGTGCGGCGGCAAACGCAAGCACCGCACCGAAAATTCGTGCCTTGTTCAAGTCATTCTCCTTGCCTTGTTTTGTCCGGGCCCGCCGGAGCGGATTACCGACCCGATCGAAATTGCATTGCTTGCCTGAATTATACCGAACGCGACAGGTGGCACAAGGGTGGTTACAAGCATTACAGCATGTATGCTAATAATATTGCTATAGAGTAAATTCCAGATGGCGGAACAAATTCGGCCGGGCAATGTCCGTCCGTAGGACAGACAACAAAGGAGCAGGCATGCGCATATGGGAACAGGGTTTGGTGGCGACATACTCGCTGCCCGGATACAAGGAGCTCGTCCTCGAGCACTACGCCGAATACACACGACCGGGAACGGAGATCGTAGTGCACGGCGTGCGTGACCGCGCGAGCGAGGCGGGTGCGGGTATCGCCGGTCGCGCGGTGAATTTCGCCTACCTGCACCGCTTCCATGATACGCAGATCATTGAGAACGTCCGTCGCGCGGAGCGCGAAGGCTTCGACGCAGTGATCATCGGTGTGCTGCAGGACCCCGGATTGATGGTGGCACGCACCTTAGTCGACATTCCCGTCATCGGGTACGGCGAGATATCGATGCTGACCGCCTGCATGCACGGCAGCCGGTTTGCCTTCGTCGGCATCAATCCCGAAATGGACCCGCTGGTGCGCACGATGATCCGCGACCAGGGCATGGAAGCAAAAGCGGCACCGACGGCCTACATGGACTGCGGCTACCAGCAGCTTTACGACGCCGTGAACGGCAAGCCCGAAGCGTTCAAGGCGGCGTTCCTCGCTGCCGCGCGAAAATCAATGCGCGAGCACGGCACCGACGTATTCCTGCCCGGCCAGACCATCATTGCCGAACTGTTGTGGCGGGAGGGTCTGCGCGAAATCGACGGCGCACTGGTGCTCGATCCGCGCCTGCCGCTGCTCAGAATGGCCGAGATGCTGATTGACATGCGTCGCGCC
>CAMDRY010000091.1 GCA_945906975.1 Bordetella parapertussis
GGTGCCGGGGTGAAGCCGTGAAATTTGCCACCAGCCCGGTGCTCGAGCTGCGTCTGCCGACGTGGCGCGCGCGCCTGATGCTGGGCGTGTTTGTATTTTGCTTCATCGGCCTTGGCGTGCGCGCCGTGTGGCTGCAGGGCATGAACAAGGACTTCCTGCAGCAAAAAGGCGAGTCGCGCTACAGTCGCATCATCGAGATCAGCGCCAACCGCGGCAAGATCACCGACCGTAACGGCGAAATCCTCGCCATTTCGACACCGGTGAAATCGGTCTGGGCTATTCCAGAGGACGCGCAACCCTCAAGCGCGCAGCTCACGCGACTTGCCGCGCTGCTGGAAATGCCGGCGCAGGAAATTCGCAAAAAACTCAATGCGACCGATCGCGACTTTGTCTATGTGAAGCGCCAGCTGCCGCCTGAGACCGCCGACAAGGTGGCCGAGATGCAATTGCCGGGCTTTTTCCAAAAGCGCGAGTACCGCCGTTACTATCCGGGTGGCGAGGCCATGGCGCATATGCTCGGCTTCACCGGCGTCGATGAGACCGGGCAGGAGGGGATCGAACTCGCCTTCCAACAGCAGCTCGCCGGCAAGGCCGGCAGCCGCCGCGTCATCAAGGACAGGCGCGGCCAGATCGTCGAGGACATGGAGTCGATCAAGGCGGCGCAGGAGGGGCAGAACGTCACCCTCGCGCTGGATGCCAAGATCCAGAGCATCGCTTTCACGCAACTTAAGGCGGCGATCGATCAGCACAAGGCCAAGGCCGGCGGCATTGTCGTGATGGACGCCAAGACCGGCGAGATCCTGGCGCTGGCCAACCTGCCCACTTATAACCCGAACAACCGCACGCGCCTGAGCGGCGCGCAATTGCGCAATCGCGCCGTGACCGACAGCTTCGAGCCGGGCTCCACGCTCAAGCCCTTTACCATCGCGCTCGCCCTTGACACGGGCAAGGTGCAGCCCGACACCATGATCCAGACCTCGCCGGGCACGCTGACCATTGGCACCGCCACCATCCACGACGCGCACGCAGAGGGCGCGCTGACGGTGGAGCAGGTGATCCAGAAATCGTCCAACGTCGGTGCGGCAAAAATCGCCCTGTCGATGAGTGCCGAATCCATGGCCGGCCTGTTTGCCAATGCCGGTTTCGGCACGTCGCCGCGTTCGGGTTTTCCGGGGGAAGTCGGCGGCAAGGTGCGCCCTTACAAGAGCTGGCGGCCGATCGAGCAGGCGACCATGTCATATGGGCACGGCATCGCGGTAAGCCTGCTGCAGCTGGCGCGTTCGTACTCGCTGTTTACGCGCGATGGCGAACTGCTGCCGCTGTCATTGACCCGCGTCGAGGGGCCGGTGATCGGCAAGTCGGTAATCTCAGCGCAGACCGCACGCCAGGTGCGCCATATGCTGGAGATGGCGGTAAGCCCGGGCGGTACGGCGCCTCGTGCACAAATCATGGGTTACCGCGTTGGCGGCAAGACCGGTACAGCGCACAAGCAGGAGAACGGCGGTTACGCCGCAAAAAAATATATATCTTCGTTTGTCGGCTTTGCGCCGGTGTCCGATCCGCGCCTGGTGATTGCGGTGATGATTGATGAGCCCTCCAACGGGCAGCACTACGGCGGCCAGGTGGCCGCGCCGGTGTTCGCAAGCGTGATGACCGGGGCGTTGCGGCGCCTCGAAGTGCCGCCCGATGCACCGCTCAAGCCGATTGAACTTCCTGCCGATGGGCAGGAAGTGCAGGAAAGTATTTAGTGTGGATAAGCGTATCCAGACCATTCTCGGCAGCTTGCGCACGCAAGGGGTGCGGGTGAGCGGTCTTGCCACCGACAGTCGCCAAATCGCCGCGGGCGAAGTGTTCCTGGCCTGGCCGGGGGCGAAGCTGGACGGGCGCGCGCATGTCGCCGAGGCGGTTTCGCGCGGTGCGGCGGCGGTGTTGTGGGAGCGCGACGGCTTTGAGTGGAACCCCGACTGGCGTGCACCCAATCTTGCGGTCGAGGGCCTGCGTGATCTCGCCGGCCCGCTGGCGCACGAGGTCTACGACCGTCCATCTGAAAAAATATGGACCATGGGTGTGACCGGAACCAATGGCAAGACCTCGTGCACGCAGTGGCTGGCGCACGCCAGCTCCGATTGCGGTGCGCGCACCGCGGTGATCGGCACGCTCGGTTTGGGCTTTCCCGGCGAAACGCTGGATGCCACCGTCAACACCACGCCCGACCCGGTGCTGCTGCACAAGACGCTCGCCACGCTGCATGCCAAGGGCGCGCAGGGCGTGGCGATGGAGGTCTCCTCTATCGGTCTTGATCAGGGCCGCGTCAATGGCGTGCATTTTGGCGTTGCGCTCTTTACCAACCTGTCGCGAGACCACCTCGACTATCACGGCGACATGGAACGCTATGCCGCGGCAAAACAAAAGCTCTTCACCATGCGCGGCCTGCGCCACGCCGTGCTCAATATGGACGACGTGCAGGGCGTGGGCATCGCGCGCCAGCTGTCGGGTGGCAGTGTCAATCGCGCCGGTTACAGCATCCACCCCGGTGTTGCCTCGCGCGCCGGCCTCGAATGCTGGATTGAGGCGCACGATATCGTGGTGACGCCGCGGGGTTTGGCCTTCAAGGTCAGGAGCAGTTGGGGGCCGGGCGAAGTGCGCAACCATGCGCTGCTCGGGCGCTTCAATGTGTCGAACCTCCTTGGCGTGCTGGGCACCATGCTGGTCTCCGGCGTGCCATTTGATCGCGCGCTCGCGGCGCTCGGGCATATCGGACCTCCCCCCGGGCGCATGCAGCGCATCGGCGGCGGCGCGCTGCCGCTGGTGGTGGTCGACTACGCCCACAGCCCCGATGCGCTGGAGCAGGCGCTCGCCACCCTTGCGGATGTCGCGCATGAGGGCGGGGGCAGGTTGTGGTGCGTGTTCGGTTGCGGCGGTGGGCGCGACCGCGGCAAGCGCGCCATGATGGGCGCGGTCGCCTCGCGCAGCGCCGATCGCGTCGTTGTCACCAGCGACAACCCGCGCGGCGAAGAGCCGGCGGCGATCATCGCCGATGTGCTCGCCGGTATGCACGCGGACTCCGCCCACTCTATTGTCACCGAGCCTGATCGCGCCCGCGCCATTGCGCTGGCAATCGGTGAGGCGGGCGTCGGCGATGTGGTGCTGCTGGCCGGCAAGGGGCACGAGGACTATCAGGAGATTGGCGGCAGGCGATTGGCTTTCTCCGATTTGGTCGCTGCGCAGGAATGCCTGCAGGCGGGCAAGGCGGCGATGCCGCCGCAGGGGGCGGCATGATGTGCGCAAGCGAAGCAGCCTTGGCGCTTGGCGCCCGGCGCAGCGGCGCTGATGTTCGTTTTTCCGCGGTCTCGACCGACACGCGTACGGTGCCCGCCGGGGCGTTGTTCGTCGCTTTGCGCGGCGACAATTTTGACGGCCACGAATTTCTCGGCGCGGCCAAATCGCGCGGTGCCGTCGCCGCGATGGTGGACGGGCGCGCGGCCGGTGCGGCGCAAAGCGCCGGCCTGCCCTGCATCGTTGTCGATGACACAAGGGAGGGGCTCGGCCGTCTTGCCGCTCACTGGCGCGGCCGCTTCGACATACCGCTTGTCGCCATTACCGGTTCAAACGGCAAGACCACGGTGAAGGAGATGATCGCCGCGATTCTGCGCGAGCATTGGGGCGCCGAACACACGCTCGCCACCGAGGGCAATCTCAATAACGACATCGGGCTGCCGCTGACCTTGCTGCGCCTGCGCGCCAATCATCGCGTGGCGGCGATAGAGATCGGTATGAACCACCCGGGCGAAACCGCCGCGCTCGCCGCCATCGCGCAGCCGACAGTGGGCCTGGTGAACAACGCCCAGCGCGAGCATCAGGAATTCATGAAGTCGGTGGCCGAGGTTGCCGCCGAGCATGGCGATCTTTTCAAGGCGCTGCCGCAGGCGGGCACGGCGGTGATCAATGCCGACGACGACTACGCGGCATTCTGGCGCAAGCTGGCCGTGGCGGACGGCGCGGCGCGAGCGGTGCGCGATTTTGGTATCGACAAGCCAGCGGCGGTGAGCGGGCGCTACGAACTCAGTGACTTTGGCAGCGAGATCGATCTTTCGTCCCCCGAGGGTACGGTGCGCTTCAGCCTGCAGGTGGCGGGTGTGCACAACGTGCGCAACGCCGTGGCTGCGGCGGCCGCCGCGACGGCCGCGGGCGCGAGCCTTGAGGCGGTGGCGCGCGGCCTGTCGGCTTTCGCCGCGGTCAAGGGGCGGATGCAGAAAAAAACCGGATGCGATGGCATTGTGGTCATCGACGACAGCTACAACGCCAACCCTGATTCTGTTCGTGCCGCCATCGACGTGCTGGCGCGCTTTGCCGGACGCCGTGTGCTGGTGCTGGGCGATATGGGCGAGGTCGGCGACAAGGGCGGGGAATATCACGCCGAGGCCGGGAGCTACGCCAGAGAGTGCGGCATAGACCGCCTGCTGCTCTTGGGTGAAATGACGGCCGCCACAGCGGCGGCTTTCGGCAAGGACGCCGCGCACTTTGCGGATATTGGCGCGCTGCTTGGCGCGGTGCAAACCGAGCGCGCGGCCAGGCCGGCGTTTCTGGTCAAGGGCTCGCGTTTCATGAAAATGGAGCGCGTGGTTGCGGCGCTCATGGATGAGGCCAATATGAAAGAGGGTCGCTGACATGTTGCTTGATCTGGCGCAGTGGCTGTCACAGGATTACCGCGCGTTCAGCGTGTTTAACTACATCACGTTGCGCGCGGTGCTCGCCTGCCTCACGGCGCTGGCGATATCGTTGCTGACCGGTCCGCTGGTTATCCGCAAGCTCACCGCCTACAAGATAGGCCAGTCGGTGCGCGATGACGGTCCAAAATCGCACCTCACCAAGGCGGGCACGCCGACCATGGGCGGCGCGCTGGTGCTGATCTCGATGCTGATCGCAACGCTGCTGTGGTCCGACCTTGGCAATCGCTTTGTCTGGGCGGTGCTGGCGGTGACCTTCGGTTTTGGCGCCATCGGCTGGGTCGATGACTATCGCAAGGTGGTGCACCGCAACCCGAAGGGCTTGTCGGCGCGCTCGAAATTTTTCTGGCAATCGCTGATCGGCCTCGCCGCCGCGGTCTATCTCGCTTTCGCCGTGCCGGCGCCCTCGAACGCCAAGCTGATCGAACTGTTCATGCAGTGGGTGCAAAGCGGCTTGCAGATGGACCTGCCGAACAAGGCCGACCTGATCGTGCCCTTCTTCAAGAATATCGCCTATCCGCTGGGTGTGTTCGGGTTCATCACGCTGAGCTTTTTTGTCATCGTCGGTACGTCCAATGCGGTCAACCTGACCGACGGCCTCGACGGCCTTGCCATCATGCCCACTGTCATGGTCGGCAGCGCGCTGGGAATATTTGCCTACGTCGTGGGTAACAGCGTGTACGCCAAGTATCTGCTGTTTCCCTACATTCCGGGCGCCGGCGAGCTGACGGTGTTCTGTGCCGCGCTGGCCGGGGCCGGGCTGGGCTTTCTTTGGTTCAACGCCTACCCGGCCGAGGTGTTCATGGGCGACGTGGGCGCACTGTCCATAGGCGCCGCGCTGGGCACCGTGGCCATCATCACGCGCCAGGAAATCGTGCTGTTCATTATGGGCGGCGTGTTTGTCGCCGAAACGCTGTCGGTGATGTTGCAGGTCATGTATTTCAAGGCCACCGGCGGCAAGCGTATTTTCAGGATGGCGCCCTTGCACCATCACTACGAGCTGGGCGGGTGGAAAGAATCCCAGGTGGTCATCCGGTTCTGGATCATCACCATGATGTTCGTGTTGTTTGGTTTGTCGACGCTGAAACTCAGATGAGCGCCATGCGAAAGAACCGGATGATGGATGGGATGGGGGAGACTTACATTCGCGCTTGGGGCGCGAATGTTATGGCGACACCAATCTCTTCCATCTGCTTCTGGATCATCACCATGATGCTGGTGCTGTTTGGTTTGTCGACCTTGAAACTCAGATGAGCGCCACAGGACAACTGCAGCTTGCCGGCAAAAACGCGCTCGTGCTCGGGCTCGGGGAGACCGGTTTTTCAATGGCCAAATGGCTGTCCCGCTGCGGCGCCAGCGTTCGCGTCGCCGACAGCCGCGCCGCGCCGCCCAACGCCGCGGCGCTGGCGCGTGAGCTGCCCGGCGCGGCCTTGCACGCGGGCGGCTGGCAAGAGTCGAGCTTCAGCGGCGTCGATATGATTGCCATCAGCCCGGGCATCGCAGTTTCGGCGCCGCTGGTGCGCCGGGCCGCCGCGCGCGGTGTGCCGGTGGTGGGCGACATCGAGTTGTTCGCCCATGCCATTCGCGATGCCGCGCTGTGGTCGCGTCCTCCGTCCGTATTCAAGCCGCCCAAGGTGCTGGCGGTGACAGGAACCAACGGCAAGACGACGGTTACCGCGCTGGCCGGCGCGATGTGCCACCGTGCCGGCACCGCCTGCGAGGTGGCCGGTAACATCGGCCCGGCGGCGCTCGATGCCCTGATGGCCTGCCTCGATGCCAAACGCATGCCCGAATTGTGGGTGCTCGAGTTGTCGAGCTTCCAGCTTGAAACCACAGCCAGTCTTGCCGCCGCTGCGGCGACTGTGCTCAATCTGTCTGAAGACCACCTTGACCGCCACGACGGCATGGCTGGCTACGCCGCCGCCAAGGCGCGCATCTTCGAGGGCGAGGGTGTGCAGGTGCTCAATCGCGGCGATGCGCGCGTGATGGCGATGGCGCGCCAGGGTCGCCGTCAATTCACCTTTGGTCTCGACGCGCCGCGCGGGCTCGATGACTTCGGTCTGCTCGAGCACGGCGGCCAGCCCTGCCTCGCGCAGGGCGGCACGCCGCTGATTCCACTCGCCGATATGACGCTGTCCGGTCTGCATAACGCGGCCAACGCGCTGGCCGCGCTGGCCTTGTGCCGCGCCATTGAACTGCCCTACACGCCGCTGCTCGCGGCGATCGAGGCGTTCAAGGGCCTGCCGCACCGTGTCGAGCGCGTGGCTGAATGCGACGGTGTTGTGTTTTACGACGACTCAAAAGGCACTAATGTCGGCGCGACCGTGGCTGCGCTTGCCGGTCTGGCCGGCGCATCGGCTGTGGCGGGCAAAGGCAAAGGGCGGCACGCCAAGCTGGTACTGATCGCCGGTGGCGAGGGCAAGGGGCAGGATTTTGCGCCGCTGCGCGCGGCGGTTGCGCAAAGCGCCCGCAGCGTGGTGCTGATCGGTCGCGATGCCGTCCTGATTGAAAAGGCCGTCGCCGCCAGCGGTGTGCCGGTGCTGTACGCAGCAGACATGGAGGAGGCGGTGGAAACGGCCTTCCGTATTGCGAGGAAAGGCGACGCCGTGCTGCTGTCGCCGGCCTGCGCCAGTTTTGACATGTTCGACAATTACAAGCACCGCGGCGAAGTGTTTGCCGCCGCGGCGCGCAGGATGGCCCATGTTCAGCCGCAGTAACGCCAACACCCGCCCCATGGACACGCCGCGCGCCTGGCACGGCGGCATTCTGGGCACCCACAGCAGTCATGGCGGCGGCCGCGCCACGGTCGCCGAATACGACGCGACCACGGTATGGACGGCCATGAGCCTGCTGATTATGGGTCTGGTGATGGTGTACTCGGCCTCCATCGCCACCGCAGAGGCGAGCCGTTTTACCGGCTTTCAACCCACTTACTATCTGGTGCGCCACGCGCTGTTTCTCGCCTTCAGCCTGACCGCCGCCATGCTCGCGTTTCAAGTGCCGATGCGCGCATGGCAGCAAATGGCACCGTGGTTATTCGTCGCCGGCGGCGTGTTGCTGGTGCTGGTGCTGATGCCGCACGTCGGGCGGGAGGTCAACGGCGCCAAGCGCTGGATATCGCTGTCTGTCATCACGCTGCAGCCCTCGGAGTTCATGAAACTGGCCGCGGTGATTTATGCCGCCGATTACACCGTCAGGAAGTCGGCTCTGATGCACAGCTTCAAGAAGGGCCTGCTGCCCATGCTGTCGGTGATGCTCGTGGTGGGCTGGTTGCTGCTGCGCGAGCCGGACTTCGGCGCGTTTGTGGTGATCACCTGCATCGCCATGGGCATCCTGTTTCTGGGCGGCATGAACGCGCGCTGGTTTGCCGGCCTCATCGTGCTGCTGGGGGTCGGATTTGCCCTGCTGGTGATGACCTCGCCATACCGTATGCAGCGCATTTTCGGATTCATGGACCCGTGGGCCGATGCCTACGGCAAGGGCTACCAGTTGTCGCACGCGCTGATCGCCTTCGGGCGAGGCGAATGGTTCGGCGTGGGCCTTGGCGCGAGCGTGGAAAAACTGTTTTACCTGCCCGAAGCGCACACCGACTTTCTGCTTGCAGTGATCGCCGAGGAACTGGGGCTTGCCGGCGTGCTCGTTGTTCTGATGCTCTTCTCCTGGCTGCTGCTGCGCGCCTTTGCCATCGGCCGCCAGGCGGTGGCGCTGGAACGGCCGTTCTCGGCACTGGTGGCGCAGGGCATCGCGCTGTGGTTGGGCGTGCAAACGCTGATCAACATGGGCGTGAACATGGGCGTGCTACCGACCAAGGGCCTGACGCTGCCACTGATGAGCTTTGGCGGCAGCGGCATTCTCGCCAACTGCCTCGCGCTCGCCATCCTGATGCGCATCGACTATGAGAACCGCGCCATGATGCGCGGCCAGCCGGCATGAGTTTCGCGCGATTTAAATTGATCAATGGCTGGAAACCCGCGCCTGGAAAGGGTTTCCAGTTGATGTTGTCAGTCATGACGCGGTCCGCGGCCTTGTCCGGGGGGCGTGCGGTGACGGAAGCGAAACCATGCAAAAGACCATCATGATCATCGCCGGCGGAACGGGCGGGCACGTTTTCCCGGCGCTCGCCGTGGCCGATCACCTGCGTGCGTTGGGCTGGCGCGTGGTTTGGATGGGCGTCCCCGGCAGCATGGAAGCCAGGCTCGTACCGGCGCGCGGTTACGCCATGGCCTGGGTGAACTTCGCCGGCTTGCGCGGCAAGGGGCTTGTCACCAAACTGCTGTTGCCGCTGCGCCTGTTGCAGGCGTTCTGGCAAAGCGCGGCGGCGATACGGCGCGAGCAACCCGATGTGGTGCTGGGCATGGGCGGCTATATCAGTTTTCCCGGTGGCATGATGGCCTCGTTGCTGAACCGGCCGCTGGTGGTGCATGAACAGAACTCTGTGGCCGGACTCGCCAACAAGGTGCTGGCCCGCGTCGCCGACCGTGTGCTGGCGGCTTTCCCCGGGACGCTGGCCAAGGCTTGCCTGACCGGTAACCCGGTGCGCGCCGAGATCACCGCCTTGGCCGAACCGGTTGCGCGCTTTGCCGGCCGCAGCGGGCCCTTGCAAGTGCTTGTTGTCGGCGGCAGCCTCGGTGCGCAGGCGCTCAACGACACCGTGCCGCGCGCGCTGGCATTGATGGAGGCGGATGCGCGCACGCACGGGGCGCAGGGTGTGC
>CAMDRY010000092.1 GCA_945906975.1 Bordetella parapertussis
TAGTAGCCGCCGTCTTCGAGCGCCTTGATGGCGATGCTTTTGCCCGAACCGGACAAGCCGCTGATGAGTACGAGTTGCATCACTGCAGATTAGCCGAAACAAGGGCCGCGGCGCAAATACCTTGTGTCCCGTGCGCGCCTAACCGTCATTGACCTTGGATGCAACACCATGGGTTCAAGCCTATGGCCGCGTGCGGCGGGGGCGCGCCTGGGGCACGCCCCCGGAACGGCCTGCGCCTCAGCCTTTTAGGCAGGTGCTCATGAACGCTTTGCGGTCCGGGCCACTGAGATTTTTTTCCTTGGCGCCTTTGTTGCAATTGGCCATTTTTTGCTGCTGCGGTGTTTTTTTCGTTTCTTCTGCGGGCGAGGCCGCAGATTTTGCCCCCAGACAGCCTTTCATGAATTTCTCGCGTTCCAGGCCGGCCAGCTTTTTCTCTCTGGCGTCTTTGTTGCAGGAACTCATTTTCTCCTGCTGGGGCGAGATTTTTTTCTCGGCTGTGGGGGCAGCTGTTTTTTCAGCGGCCTTTTTGTCCTGTGCGTGGGCGGCGGAGGCGCAGAACAATCCTGCCATCAGCAATACGGCGATTTTGGTATTCATCAGGTCATCTCCAGTCGAAATTGAGGGGTGATACACGCTCAATAACGCCGGCACCATCGCCTTAGTTGACGTCCCCGTTCATGGCCTGTTGCTGCCGGGCGACGAACTCGGCTGTGCTGTCCATGCCGCGTAGCAGCAGTACGTAGTTGCGCACTGCGGCCTCCAGTAGCACGGCGAGGTTGCGACCGGCGACAACGGGTATGACGACTTTGCGGACGGTGACGCCCAGGATATCTTCCGACAACTCGTGCAGGGGGAGGCGCTCTATTTCGGCCAGACCCGGCTGGCTGGCGCGGTCAAGGTGCACGATGAGTTTCATTTTCATTTTCGGGCGCACCGCGGTTTCGCCAAATATGGTGCGGATATTGAGCATGCCCAAGCCCCGCACCTCAAGGAAATCTTTCAGCAGCGCGGGGCATCGCCCTTCCAGCGTCTGGGCGGCGATTTTGTAGATTTCCACCACGTCGTCAGCGACAAGGCCGTGGCCCCGGCTTATCAGTTCGAGGCCGAGCTCGCTTTTGCCGATGCCCGAATTACCTGTGATGAGCACTCCCAGTCCGAGCACGTCCATGAATACGCCATGCCGCGTTTCCGTATCGGCGAGCGCCTTGGAGAGGTAGCGGCGCAGCGTTTCTATGACGTGGGCGGCCGGTTGTGGTGTGGCGAGCACGGCGATACCGCGTTGCTCCGATGCGGCAAGAAGCGGGCGGATGATGGCGGCGCCATCGGCGAGAATCAGGGCGGCCGGATTGCGCGCGAAAATATCCGCCACCATGCGGTCTAGTGCGGCGGTGCCAGCGGAATCGAGGTGCGCCGCCGCCAGGCTGCCGATCACCTGGATGCGGTTGGGGTGGATGAGGTTGAGATGCCCGATCAGGGCGGCTGCATCGCTGTCGCGCTGCAGTTCTGCGACCGCACCTTCGCGGCCGCACACCCAGCTCAGCTGGAGCTTGGCGGCGTTGTCATCATGCAGTTGCGCGACGCTGGTCCGGGACATTGGGTTGCCATGAGGCGAAAGTCTGGTGCAGCGATTGCGCGTCCGGTTCATTCGCCAGCTTCTGGCGGAAATCACGGTCGCTGAACATCTGGGCAAGTTCGGAGAGAATTTGCAGATGGGTTTCGTTGGCCTGCTCCGGCACCAACAGCACGAACAGCAATCCCACCGACTGGCCGTCCGGAGCGTCAAAGGCAACCGCGGTCTTTAAGCGCACAAAGGCGCCGACCGCTTCTTTGAGCCCATTGATGCGGCCGTGCGGAATGGCGACACCCTGACCGAGTCCTGTGGAACCGAGTCGCTCGCGTGCGAACAGACTGTCGAACACCAGACTTCTAGCCACGCCCTGATTGTTCTCAAACAATAGACCCGCCTGCTCGAAAAGGCGTTTCTTACTGCTTACTTCGAGGTCGAGGATGATGTTTGAGGCGGGGAGTAGTTTGGAAATGAGGTTCATAAGTGCCTGAATCGGCATACAAAAAACAGTCTTCGCCGGGTCGCCTGAGGAAGCGAGCGCGCCATTCTACCCCAATTCGATACAGGGCAATGCAGCTGTCTGGATACGCCCTGTATCGGCACTGCAATCACGCCAGGCAAGCTGACGGCTTACTCCTCAGCCACGCTGTGGCGCTTGAGCGTATCGTGCGGATGCCCGTAGGCTTTGTCCTTGTATTTGAGGATCTGGCGGTCAAGTTTATCGACCAGCCCGTCGATGGATGCGTACATGTTTTCATCGATACATTCGACATGGATGTCCTTGCCGCGAACGTGCACGCTGACCTCCGCTTTTTGCAGCAATTTTTCGACGGACAGGATAACGTTGACGTCGATCACATTGTCAAAGTGCCGGATGACGCGATCCATCTTTGAGATAACGTACTCGCGCATTGCCTGGGTAATTGCCACATGGTGCCCGCTGACCGTCAGATTCATGTTGCATCTCCTTGTAAAGACTAAAGGGCCTTGCGAAGATTGACCGGGGGGATATGCAGTGACTCACGATATTTTGCAATGGTTCGTCTTGCAACTACGATACCCTGCTGGCCGAGAATTTGCGAGATTTTGCTGTCGGAGAGGGGTTTTTTCTGGTCTTCGGCGGCGACCAGTTGTTTGATCAGGGCGCGGATGGCCGTGGCCGAGCAGGAACCCCCCGCTTCGGTGGCAACGTGGCTGCCGAAAAAATACTTCAACTCGAATATGCCGCGCGGTGTGAACATGAACTTCTGTGTGGTGACCCTCGAGACGGTTGACTCGTGCAAGCCCAGCGTGTCGGCTATTTCACGCAGCACCAGCGGGCGCATAGCCACCTCGCCATGTTCGAAAAAATGCCGTTGGCGGTCGATGATGCACTGGGATACGCGCAGGATGGTGTCAAAGCGCTGCTGAACGTTTTTGATGAGCCAGCGGGCCTCCTGCAGCTGGTGCGACAGCTGGCCGCTTGCGACGGAGCGGTTATTTTGCAGTATATCGGCGTACATGCGATGGATGCGCAGCTTGGGCATGGCGTCGCGGTTTAGCCGGGCGACCCAGACATTTTTTATTTTTTTCACCACCACGTCGGGCACGATGTATCGCGTGGTTTGTGTCGAGAAGCGCGCGCCAGGGTGCGGGTTGAGGCTTTGTATGAGCAGTTGCGCTTCGCGCAACGCGTAGTCGTCGCACCCGAGCGAGCGTTTCAACCTGGCGAAGTCGCGACCCGCTAGCGCCGCCAGGTGGTCCTTCACGATGGCTTGCGCCAGATCGAGTCCGGGCGTTTTGGGCGGCATGATACGCAGTTGCAAGCCAAGGCATTCGGAGGGCGTGCGCGCGCCGATGCCGGCCGGTTCGAGCTGTTGGAGGTGATGCAGCGCAATCTGCAGTTCGTCCGGATCCACCTCCATGTCTTGCGGGACCATTTCGGCGATTTCTTCCAGAGACTGGGTCAGGTAGCCGTCATCGTCAAGATCCTCGATAAGCAGGGCAACCAGGCTGCGATCGCGCCTGGACAGGTTGAGCAGCAGCAGTTGTTCGAGCATATGCTCGCGCAGTGACGGGGCTTCCGCCGCCTGTTGCGGGTAATCGCCGTCCTCTGAATCTTCACGGCTTCCGGATGAAGAGTGGGAGGGCGCATCCGTGAACCAGTCCTGGTCGTTCCCGGCGGTGTCGCTTGCGCTGGATTCGCCCGCGGGGGGCTCTGCCGCGGGGCTGTCAGAGGCGCTTGGCGTACTCGAAATCAGGGACGGTGCCTGGAAGGGCGTGTCGACCGGCATTTCCTCGCGCTCGAGCAGCGGGTTGTCAGCGAGAAATTTTTCCAGTTCCTGGTTCAACTCAAGCGTTGAGAGTTGCAACAGGCGAATGGATTGCTGCAACTGCGGCGTCAGCGTCAGGTGCTGAGACAGTTTGAGTTGCAGGGTTTGCTTCATATTCGGGGGTGGTTCTGCGGAACGGCTAAAGGCGGAAATTCTCGCCCAGATAAACGCGCCTTACGTTTTCATTATAGACAATTTCATCCGGGTTGCCAGAAGCGAGAACGGTGCCTTCATTGATGATATAGGCGCGGTCGCAGATTCCCAGCGTCTCGCGCACATTGTGGTCGGTGATCAGGATGCCGATACCACGCTCTTTCAGAAAAACGATGATTTTCTGGATGTCGATGACGGCGATCGGGTCTACCCCGGCGAAGGGTTCGTCCAGCAGTACGAACGCCGGTCGCATTGCGAGTGCGCGGGCGATTTCCACCCTGCGCCGTTCACCGCCGGACAATGACATAGCCATGGCGCTGCGCAAATGAGCGATATGCAGGTCATCAAGCAGTTCCGTCAGGCGCTTTTCACCTTCCGCGCCAGTCACGCCCTGCAGTTCCAGTACGGCCTGAATGTTGTCCTGCACCGAGAGTTTGCGGAATACCGAGGCTTCCTGGGGAAGATACGACAGCCCCATTTTTGCGCGGCGGTGTATGGGCATTCTGCTGATGTTGGTGTCGTCGAGTTCGATGCGCCCGCCGTCCACCGCCACGAGCCCAACAATCATATAAAAGCACGTGGTTTTTCCGGCACCGTTGGGGCCGAGCAGTCCGACGACTTCGCCGCTTGAAACATCGAGCGAGACATCTTGCACTACCGTGCGCGACTTATAACGCTTTTTCAGGCTGAGTGCCCGTAGCGTGCTCATGGCGGGGGAAGACGGCGCGGAAAAATGCGATTACTCGGTCCGCGGGTTGGCGATCCCGGGTGCTGGTTTCAGCTTGACCGGTGCTGGTGCTGGTGGTGGCGTTGTGGCGGAAGAAGCGGGTTTATCCTTGGATTTGGGCTGGATGATGGCGCGCACGCGCGCGTTTGACTGTCCGCCTGACACGACGGGCGCGTCTTTGCCAGACTGCACGCGGAAAAATTCGGTTTTGGCATCATAGGCAATGTAGTTGCCGCGGGTTTCATCGAGATCCCGGTTTAACTTGGCGCGCATGAAAAATTCGACGAATTCCTTTTTGCCGTCATATTCAATGCGGTCGGCTTCGCCATAGATCCACTCGTCCACGCCCTCACGCTTTTGACGGAAGGTGGCGAGGTTGCCGGTGGCGGTGCCGAACTGGAAGCCGTCGCCGTCCTGGCGCACCACGACCTTGTCGCCGCGTATCTGCATCGTGCCCTGGGTGACCACGACCCGGCCCTCGAAGATCGAGACCTGGCGGTTGTCGTCTACTGTGAGTTTGTCCGCTTCGACGTTGACGGGCTTGTCGCGATCGGCTTTTTCCGCCAACACCACACCCGCGAGCAAGAGCGTGAATGCGGCGCAGAGGATACGGGCGGTTAGTGCGAGTTCAGTTTTGGCGTACAAAGCTTCCCCTTGCCTGCGATCGTAGAATGAATGTCCGCGCTTTTCTGTCGGCGTCCATGCCCACTCCCTTGAGAATCGAATTTCCCTGTACGATGACCACCGGGTCATCGGTGTGTGCTGTGTCCGAGTTTTGGTCGATACGAAGGCGCTCGGTGGTCACACGCAGTTCAGGCTGCTCTTCGCCGGCCTCACGCAAAACCACGACATCGCCATAGAAAACCGCTTCATTTCCGTTCGGTGATAACTCCGCCTCGCGGGCGCTGATGCGGGTCGGCGGAGCATCGGGCGAAAAACTGGCTATGCGTGGCTGCTCAAGGTGCGACGTTTCATTGTCTGGGTAATGTACCATTTTTTTGGCGCTGAGCGAGTAGCCGGGAGCGCCGTTCGCGTCATGCTTCACCGAGGTGAAATTTTCGATGATCAGGTCGGGATCGTGGCGCTGTGCGGCGGCCCCTGTTGATATCGGCGCCTGGACCGCCTGTTCGAGCCAGAAAGTGATTGCTGCGAGCAGCAGCATCAATGCTAGTGGCAGCATGCCGGCGACCGGGCTTCTTTTCATGTGCGGTATGCCGCTGTGGCGGCGTCCAGCTTTTCTTGCGCGCGCAGAATGAACTCGCATACTTCCCGTGCTGCCCCATGACCCCCGTCACGGGTGGAAATGTAGTGAGACACCTGTTTGACCGCATCGGTCGCCTGTGGCACCGTTGCGGCAAAACCGCAGCGCGACAACAGGGCGAGGTCTGGCAGGTCATCGCCCATGTAGCCGATCTGATCCTGTCGCAGGCCGGTTTTTCCGAGAAGATCGCCGCAAGCTGCGAGTTTGTCCTGTACCCCCTGGTAAAGGTGCGTCACGCCGAGTTCGCGGGCGCGCATCGCGACGCTGGCGGAATTGCGTCCGGTGATGATGGCGATAGCGACACCGTTCTCAAGCAGCATTTTCATGCCGTGGCCATCGAGCGAGTTGAACGCCTTGAATTCTTCGCCGCCGGCGCCCACGAACAGCGTTCCATCGGTGAGGATGCCGTCGACATCAAACGCCATCAGGGCGATGTTGCGCGCGCGATCGAGGGCGGATCGCATTAAATCACTTTGGCGCGGAACAGGTCATGCATATTCAGGGCGCCGACCAGCGTGCCGGAGGCGTTGACAACGAGCAGTTGGTTAAGCTTGCCGCTCTCCATTATCTGCACCGCCTCGGCTGCGAGCTTGTTTGCTGTGATGGTACGGGGCGCCCCGGTCATCATCTGGGCGATGGGCGTGGCGCGGACATCCAGGGGCCGGTCGAGGGCGCGACGCAAATCGCCGTCGGTAAATATCCCCAGTACCGCCCCGGACGCGTTCACGACCGCGGTCATGCCCATGCTTTTTTTTGTCATCTCGATCAGCGCCTCGGCGAAAGTCGCTTTGTGTCCAACCGAGGGTATGGCGTCGCCGGTGCGCATGACATCGCTGACATGGGTTAGCAGCCGGCGCCCGAGGTTTCCGCCCGGATGGGATCGCGCGAAATCATCGGCCCCAAACCCGCGCGCATCGAGCAGAGCCACGGCGAGCGCATCGCCCAGGGCGAGGGCGGCGGTTGTGCTTGCCGTCGGGGCAAGATTGAGGGGGCACGCTTCCTTTTCGACCCCGGCATCCAGGTGCACGTCCGCCTGCTGTGCCAGGGTGGAGCCGGCATTCCCGGTGATGGCGATAAGCTTTGCGCCTTCGCGCTTGATCATCGGAATGATGGCCAGCAGTTCGGCGCTTTCGCCGGAGTTGGAAAGTGCGATCAGCACATCATCGCGCGTGATCATGCCGAGGTCGCCGTGGCTTGCCTCGGCGGGATGGACAAAATAGGCGGGTGTTCCCGTGCTCGCCATGGTTGAGGCTATTTTACGGGCGATATGCCCTGATTTTCCGATACCGCTCACCACAACCCGCCCCTGGGAGGCGAGTACCAGATTTACGGCGTCGAGAAAACGGCCGTCGATGCGCTCGATCAGCGCGCGCACCGCCTCCGCTTCTATCGCGAGCACCTGCCGCGCGAGGGCAAGGGGGCCGGACGAATCGAGCGGTGTTGGATTGGATTGGCTCATGGAAGACACTGATATTATCGGCTTAAAGTATAACATTCGACTGTTCAAGGCTACCCCGATGAATACCACGCTGGAGCTTGTTCTTGTGCTGTTGGCGAGCGTCGTGGGCGTGGTGGCGCTCGCACGCAAGCTGCACCTGCCGCCGATGCTCGGCTACCTTCTCGTGGGCATTGTCATCGGACCTCACGCCTTGGGTTGGATACCCGAGAGCGAGGGAACCAGCCATCTGGCCGAGTTTGGGGTGGTTTTCCTGATGTTCTCCATCGGTCTTGAGTTCAGCTTGCAGCGGCTTATGGCGATGCGGCGAATCGTCTTTGGGCTGGGTGGTGCCCAGGTTGTTTTGACGGTGTTGGCTGCCGTCGCGATTTTTATGCTCATTGGCGCCGGGTGGAAAACGGGCATCGTGCTCGGCGGTGCGCTGGCAATGTCCTCTACGGCGATAGTGATCAAGCTGGTCGCGGAGCGCATGGAAATGGAGTCTGCGCATGGCCGCGAGATTGTCGGGATCCTGTTGTTCCAGGATCTTGCCGTTGTCCCGCTGCTGATAATTCTCCCGGCGTTGTCACAGCCCCCCGAGGAACTCGCGCAACATCTGCTTTGGGCTGCGCTGAAGGCAGCAGTCGTGCTCGGCGTGCTGTTGTTTTTTGGGCAACGCGTCATGCGCGCCTGGTTTCACACCATCGCCTTGCGCCGATCGCGTGAGTTGTTCATGCTCAATGTCCTGCTGATCACCTTGGGGCTTGCGTGGCTGACCAATCTGGCTGGTTTGTCGCTCGCGCTGGGTGCCTTTCTTGCGGGAATGCTTATCTCGGAGACCGAATACAGGCACCAGGTTGAGGAGGACATCAAGCCGTTCAGGGATGTTCTGCTGGGCTTGTTTTTCGTCACCATAGGCATGTTGCTCGATCTGCGTGTGGTCGCGGACCATTTTTGGCTTGTGCTGGGGCTGCTCGTCGGGCCGCTGCTGTTCAAGTTTTTGCTCATCGCAGCCTTGTCGAGGGGGCTCGGTGGCTCTCCCGGGACTGCGCTGCGCACCGGGTTGGGACTCGCGCAGGCCGGGGAGTTTGGATTCGTCATTCTGTCCACTGTCAGCGGCGTGTCCCTGGTACCGGAGCAATGGATGCAACCGATTCTCGCAGCGATGCTGCTGTCCATGCTGATTGCGCCGCTGCTAATCCATTACAGCAACGCCGTGGCGCTGAGGTTCGCGCGGTCGGAATGGATGACGCGATCGCTCGAATTGCATCGCATTGCGGCGCTGAGCATTACTGTGGAAAAACACGTGGTGATTTGCGGCTATGGCCGCACAGGCCAGAATCTTGCCCGCCTTCTAGAGCAGGAGGGGATAGGTTATGTCGCCCTTGACCTGGATCCGGAGCGTGTTGCCGACGCGGCGGCGGCGGGTGATTCGGTGGTGTACGGCGACAGCGCGCGTAGCGAAACCCTGGTGGCCGCCGGTCTCACGCGCGCCAGCGCCCTGGTGATTTCATTTCATGACACGCCGGCATCGTTGAAAATCATCCACCATGCGCAACAGATCATCCCGTCGTTGCCGGTTATTGTGCGAACGCGCGACGATGCCGATATGGACCGGTTGCAAAAGGCGGGCGCGGCTGAGGTCGTTCCCGACACATTTGAATCCAGCCTGATGCTTGGCACGCATGCCCTGGTCTTGATGGGCGTTCCGTTGAAACGCGTGGTTCGTCGCATTCGCGATATTCGCAACAAGCGTTATGAGTTATTGCGTGGATTCTTTCATGGCGAAGGTGACGAGGCGAATGACCTTGACGAGGCGGGGCAGGCGCATCTGCATTCGGTCACCTTGTCTGTGGCGAGCCGTGCCACAGGCCTCACGCTGGGCGAACTTGCGCTCGAAGCCCTCGGTGTGCAGGTGGTGGCGGTGCGGCACGGACGCGATCGTATCGC
>CAMDRY010000093.1 GCA_945906975.1 Bordetella parapertussis
ATTGCCACCGACTACTACAAGGCGCGGCTCGAGCGCGAACCGCAGCTGCTGAAGCAGCGCCTCGAAGCCATTCCGGCCGGGCGCCTCGGCACTGAAGCGGAAATCGCCGAGGTCATTGCCTTCCTCGCCACCACCTCGGCCACCTTCATCCAAGGCCACAACCTGGTGGTGGACGGCGGTTTCGTTATCCACTGAGTATTAAGGCTGGCTCGGCCGCCACAGCGGCATACGCGTCGATTGCGGATGAAGTATTTCAACTGCGATGCGTGGCTGCAAACCCGCGCAGGCCGAAGCCGCCCCGGTTGCCATCACCGCCTCGAAACGCCCGCCTGGCGCTGCTTTTCAGGCGATGGCTGGCGCAAGGCGTTCAGGCGGCGGCGATTCTTTCGCGCGTGATCGGCAGTTCGCGGATGCGCACGCCGGCGATGTGGTGCAGGGCGTTGGCGATGGCCGCGGCGGTCTGGCCCATCACCGACTCGCCCGCGCCCACCGGCGGCTCGTGCGGTCGGTCGATGAGGTGCACCTCCACCAGCGGCACCTCGGGGAAGGTCAGGATGGGGTACTGCTCCCAGTCGCGGCTGGTGACGCCCCGTTCGCCAAAGCGCACCTGCTCCTTAAGCGTCCAGCTCACCGCCTGTACGATGCCGCCCTCGATCTGGTTGATGACGCCGTCCGGATTGAGTACCTGGCCCACGTCGACCGCGGCGATGACGCGCGTGACGCGCAGGTCCGGGTCGATTTCTATTTCGGCCACGACGGCCACATAGCTGTATTGGTTGCTCACCTGCGAGAAGGCCACGCCGCGACCGGTGATGCCGTCGCTGTCGCCGGGTTGCCAGCCGGCTTTTTGCGCCACCAGTTCGATCACGGCAATGGCGCGCGGGTCGGTGAGATAACGCAGCCGAAACGCCACCGGGTCGGCGCCGGAGGCAATGGCAAGTTCGTCCATGAAGGACTCGATCGCGAAAATATTGCCGTAGCCACCGAGTGAGCGCAGCGATGACACGCGTAGCGGCCGCTCGGCCACCAGGTGCGATGTGGCGTGATGATTGGGAAAGTCGTAGGGCGCCACCGCGTTCATCGCCAGGCCGCCGCCACCGCCCTTGTTGCCGACCATGAGCTGGTCGTATTGCGGCGCGCGCGGCACCGGTTGCGCCAGATGCCAGGAGGCCAGCAGCGATGATTCATGCGCATCGGGCTTGCCCGAGCCGGGGCGGTGGCGGTAGCCGTTGCCCCAGACATCGTATTGCCAGTCGGTGACATTGCCTGCGGCATCAAGATCGGCGCACAGTTTCATCAGCATGGCCGAGCCGCTGGGCTCCCAGGCGAATTCGTCCTCGCGCATCCATTGCACCAAAACCGGCGCACCACCGGCGGCGCGCGACAGCAGCACGGCATCGAGCGCCACGTCGTCGGCGCCGTTATGGCCGAAGCAGCCGGCGCCCTGGGCGTGGTGCACGACGATGTGATCGGGCGGCACGCCCAGCACCAGCGCCAGTTCGTTGCGTAGCGGATACACGCCCTGCGTGTGCGACCACACCTCGATGTGACCGCGCCCGCTTTCGGCGATGCGCGCCAGCGCGCACGAAGGACCGATGGCGGCGTGGGCGAGGTAGGGCTTTTTGTATTCGGCCTCAAGCCGGCGCGTGCCGGCGCGCGTGGCCGGCGCGTCGGCGCGATCAAAGATCACCAGATCGCGCGTGGCGCGGCTCTGGAAATAATCGTAAAGGCCGGCCTCGTCGGTGGCGATGGCCTGCTCGCGCCACGTTGCCGCGGCGATGGCGGCGAGCCGCGCCTTTACCGCCTGCTCTTCGCGCGTGGCGACGACGCCGATGAAATTGCCGTCCACCAACACGGCGACCACGCCGGGCAGCGCGCGCACCGACGCGGCGTCAAAGGCTAGCAGTTGGGCGTGGTCGCTGGGCGGACGCACGACGCGGCCGAACAGCATGCCCGGCAATGTCATGTCGTGCACAAAGCTTGGCATGCCAGTGACCTTGTGCCCGATGTCCAGGCGCGGCACCGGCTTGCCCACAAGCGTGTGTTGGTTCGGATTTTTTGGCACCACCGCGGCGCTCGCTTCGCGCTCGAGCCGCGTCGCGTGCGGCAGGTCCCAGTAGGTGATCCCTGTGGCGCCCGCAGTTGAATGGAATGCGCCGTCCTTGATGTGCAGCGTATCGGCAGCGCAGCCTAGCCGGGCGGCCGCAGCCTGCAGCAACAGGTGGCGCGCCTCGGCGCAGGCGTAACGCACCGCGAGGCCGCCCTCGTTGGCCGAACGGCTGCCCGAGGTCTGGCCCTCGTCGGGCGCGCGCGCGGTGTCGCCGCTGCAAAGCGTGAGTTGCGCCAGCGCGATGTCCAGTTCCTCGGCCGCCACCTGCGCCATGATCGTGGCCACGCCCTGGCCGATCTCGACCTTGCCGCTGAGCACCGTAACGGTGCGGCTGGAGTTGTCAAAGCAAAGCCACTGGCTGAGCCGGCGGTTGGCGTTGAGGCTGCCGGGCAGTTTGCGCGGGGCCGAAGGGGACGCTGGCGCGCTCATGCCGCGCTGCCGGCAAGTTCAAGCGCCGCGCGCCGCACCGCCTTGATGATGCGCGTGTGGGTGCCGCAGCGGCACAGGTTGCCCGCCAGCGCTGCGCGGATCTGGGCGTCGCTCGGGTCGGGCGTCTCGTCCAGCAATGCGGTGGCGCTGACAATCATGCCGCTGATGCAATAGCCGCACTGCGCCGCCTGCTCGGCGATGAAGGCGCGCTGCACCAAGCCGGGCGCATCGGGCGTTCCCAGACCTTCGATGGTGGTGATGGATTTGCCGGCCGCAGCCCATAGCGGCGTGTCGCAGGACATCACGTTGCGGCCGTCCATGAGCACCATGCAGGCGCCGCACTGGCCGATGCCGCAACCGAATTTGCTGCCCTTGAGTTGCAAGTCGTTGCGCAATATGTACAACAATGGCGTGTCGTGCGCCGCCTGCACCGTGTGCTCGGTGCCGTTGACGCTGAGGCGTATTGGTTCGGGTAGGACTGGCATGATGGGTTCGGGTTAAGCTAGGGGCGGGACAGGTTTCAGAGCAAAGGCCTGAAACTTGCCATGATGGCGTGATAATTGCCAGATATTTACTGAATTTTTCGGCGCCTGGATGTTTCGCGATGTTTCGCGATGTTTCGCGAAATGTTTTTTCAAGGAATTTTGCTTCAACATGTGGTGTAAATACGTGGTGCAAATACCTGGTGCAAATACGTGGTGCAAATAACGCAGCGCTGAAGTTTAAGTTTATTGCATGCAGTCTTCAATTTAAATAAAGGAAACCGTCGCATGATACGCACGCATGAAATTTTCCGTCTGGCCGGCCTCGCCGCTTTGTTGCTGTGCCTTCCGTCACTGGTGCAGGCGCAGGCCCCTCCCTGGCCGAACAAGCCCATTCGCATGGTGGCGCCCTTCTCCCCCGGCGGCGCGGTCGATGTGCTGGCCCGCCCGCTGGCGCAAAAGCTCGGCGAGGCGCTGGGCCAGCCCGTGGTGGTCGAGAACCGTCCCGGCAGCAACGGCACCATCGGCTTCAATAACATCGCCAAGTCGCAGCCCGACGGTTACTCACTGCTCGCGGGCACGATGAACAACTACGTCATCAACCTGTTCAGCAAAGACGTGCCCTACGACCCGATGAAGGAGTTGGTGGCCATCACCGACATCGCCTACGCGTCCGCGCTGGTGGTGGTGCATCCGTCCCTGCCGGTGAACTCCATGCGCGAGTTGATCGACTACGGCAGGAAGAATCCGGGCAAACTTTTTTACGGCACCATCGGTGTCGGCTCCAACCAGCACGTTGGCGGGGTGCTGTTGACACAACTGACCGGGGTGGAGGTGACGCACGTCGCCTACAAGGGAGGCAGCAGTGCGCTCGTTGATGTGCTGGCAGGCCAGATTCCGATGGCCATCCTCACCGCCTCAACGGTGCTGCCGCATGTGCGTTCGGGCAAGTTGCGCGCCCTTGGCGTGATGGAAGCCAGGCGCTTGCAGTCGGATCCGAACATACCGACCGTGCGCGAGTCCATTCCGGGCTACAACATGCCGGACCTGTGGTTTGGTGTGATGGCCCCGGCCGGCCTGCCGCGCCCTATCGTCGATCGGCTCAATACCGAAGTGCGCAGGATCGTCAACACGCCCGAATACAAGGCGCAGATGGAGGGGCTGGGTTTTACCATCACCCCGGGCCGGTCGCCGGAGGAGTTTCTCAACGCGATCAAGGCCGACAGCGAAGTGTTCCGCAAGATCGCGACAGCGGCGAAAATCACGCCGGAGTAAACACAAATCGCCCGGAAATGCCCGCCTGACGGGCTTTTCCGGGCGATTTTTCTGCTTGCCGCGTTTTGCCCGGATTACAGTTCGACGCCGAACTTGCGATCGATAGAATATTCGCCGCCGCCCTTCATCCAGATGGCCAGCGATACCAGCCCCCACAGCAGCGCATATTCATAGCCGCGCGCGAGCCAGCCAAAACCGTTGGGGATGTAGATGTTCACGATCACCAGCATCTCGATGGTGATGGCCGCGGCCCAGAAACGCGTGAGGAGTCCGGCCGCCATGCAGATACCGCCGATGAACTCCACCACCAGCAAGGTCCAGAAAATAAGCAGCGCGGGCTCCAGTCCCATCTTGGAGAACAACGGCACAAAGGTCTCTGGCCCCTTGCTCACCTTGCCCCAGCCATGCACGGCCAGGATCAGGCCGGAGGCGCAGCGCACCAAGGGCCAGGCGAGCGGTGTGATGCTGTCATACAAGGGCTGCAGTGCGGGAAACAGCAACCGGGGCGTGCGCTTTTCTTCGAACATGGGGTATCTCCTCTTTGGAATTTTTAGAATACGGTTCGGCGTGGTTTGTCCATGCCCCATTTTTTGTTTCCGCAGTATAGCGGCTATCGCGCGGCCGCAGCCAGCACGCCGAACACCACGCCGGCCTTGACCTTCGGGAAAGCCCGGTTCGGCAAAGGTCGGAATCTCCGGCGCCTGTTCCGAGCGTCCTTCGCGCATGATGGCGATGAGCCTCGCGCGGCCGTCCCTGGCCAGCGGCAGCGCCGTCACGGTGAGCGCGCAGAACACCTGTATTTCGCCGCGTATCAGGTCGGTGATGGCCGGTGCGGCACCCTTGTAGGGCCCGTCGGTCATGCGCAGCCCCAGTTCGGCATTCATGCATTCGGTCACTTGATGGTCGGATGATGTCTGGAAACGCGCTCCAGGCGGGCATCTTCAGCTTGTTTGCGCGTTCAAGTTCGAAGCGCGACGGGCGTAAAAAAAGGGGCGAAACGCCCCTTTTGATTTGTGCGGGTGAGGCGATCAGAGCTTCACGCCCTCGTCGGCCATCACGCGCTGCACCGCCGGGCGTTGCGCCATGCGCTGCACCGCCGCCGTGTAGTTTTTAAGTTCGGCCACCGGCAGCTCGCGTTTGACGCCCCAGGTGTAGAACACAAAGGCGTAGGCATCGAGCACCGAATACGTGCCGGTCAGCCATTCCTTGCCGGCGTACATGCCGTCGATTTGCTTGAGGTAGTCGTGAAAGGTCTTCTTGCCCATGGCCTGGATGCCGGGGAAGGCCGACTCGTCGGCGGTGTAGCGCGCCGGGCGGCCGATGTGACCGTGGGCCGGGTGCACGCTGGCGGCAAAAAAGCCGATCACCGACAGGGCCTGCGCGTCCTTGATCGGGTCGGTCGGCCACATGCCAAAGCGCTTGCCGAGAAAGGGCATGATTGCGGTGTTCTCGGTCAGCGGTGCGCCGTCATCGAGCAGTAACGCCGGCACGCGGCCAAGCGGATGGATTTTCTTGTAATCGGCGGTCAGTTGCTCGCCCTTGGACAGGTCGACTTTGGTTGGTGTGTACTTTTCGCCCGACTCTTCGAGCGCGATGTGGGCGGCCATGGAACAGGCGCCGGGGGCGTAGAACAGGGTCAGCATGAATTCTCTCCTTGATGTGGGCTTGCGTGTTCGTGTGATTGGTGTTCGTGTGATTGTTGCTTCCAGCGCATTCTACCGCGCAGCCATCCGGAGCCCGCAGTATTCGTGTGCGAACCCTGCGCTAAGCCAAGCGCAAACGGAAGAACAGGCCGCTTGGGCAGGCCGCCATTCTAACGCGCTGTCGGGCACGTCGCCGTGGTGTGATAACGGTTTGTCATTGCGAGCGCAGCGAAGCAATCCCATCGCCATTGCGATGCGTTTCGCGCCACGACGATATTGCTTCGTCCCCTCCGGGGATTACCTTCGGGGCATCGCCTTCGCTCCTCGCAATGACAGGGGGAGAGGAGGGGGTGGTCTGGCGTGCGGCGTTTTTACTCCGCCTTGATTCCCGCCGCCTTCACCGCCGCGGCAAAGCGCTCGAGGTCGTCGCGTATGAACTGCGCATAGTTGTCGGTGCCATTTTCCGAAATTTCCATACCCAGATTTTGCGTGCGCTCGACGATGTCTTTTTCGCGCAAGGAACGGGCGATCACCGTCTGCAATTTGGCGATGATGTCGCGGGGCGTGCCGGCGGGGGCTTGTACGCCGATGACGGTGGCCACGTCAAAGCCGGCGAGGCCAAGCTCGTTGAAGGTCGGCACATCGGGCATGGAGGCGGAGCGGCGCGCCGTGCTGATGCCAAGCACGCGCAGCCGGCCGGAGCGTATCGCCTGCTGCACGTTCGGGATGCCGGAGAAGCCCGCTTGCACGTCGCCCGCCATGACGCCACCCACCAGCGCCGTGCCGCCCTTGTAGGGCACATGCACCACCTCGATGCCGCTGCGTGCCGCGAAAATCGCCATGGTCAGGTGGTGTACCGAGCCGCCGCCGGCCGAGCCGTAGTTGATCGTCCCCGGTTTGGCCTTGGCCAGTGCAATGAACTCCTGCAGCGTGTTGGCCGGCACCGTGGGGTGAAGCACCAGCACAGTGGGCACCATGATCAGCGACGTCACCGGCGCAAAATCGCGCAAGGGCTGGTAACCGAGTTTGCTGTTGAGCGCGATGTTGATGGCCAGCGCCCCCGAGTCGCCCAACATGATGGTGTGGCCGTCCGGGGCGGCCCGCGCCAGCATCTCGGCCGCGACCACGCCGCCCGCGCCGGGCACGTTTTCCACAATGAAGGGTTTGCCGAAGGCGTCGGCGAGTTTTTGTGACAGCATGCGCGCGAGTAAATCGGGGTTGCCCCCCGGTGCCGCCGGAATGATCATGCGCACCGCCCGCGAAGGGTAGGCCGCCTGTTGCGCCTGCGCGGTCAGCGTCATGCACGCTGTAAGCAGCAGCGTCGCGCCCAGTACGATTCGCACCATTGCACGGGTTTTCATGTCAGTCCTCCTCGGTATTGCTTGCACCGGGTCGGGACGGGCCCCGCCCGGACGATCAATTATTGTTGTGCGCAGGGGAGGGCGCTCAGGCCCAAATCTGCCTCGCCGCCTCAACCATCAGCTCGATCTTGCGCTTCTGGTCGTCCTCGGTGATGAGGTTGCCGACGATGTCCGAGCCAAAGCCGCATTGCGGGCTCAGCGCCAGCTGCTCGAGCGGCAGGTATTTGGTCGCCTCGTTCACGCGGCGCTTGAGGTCGTCTATGGATTCCATTTTCGGCACCTTGGTGCTGATCAGGCCCAGCACCACCACCTTGCCTTTTGGAACAAATCGCAAAGGTTCAAAACTGCCGGCGCGCTCCGAATCGTATTCGAGCAAGAAGCGGTTGAAGGGCAGTTCGTTGAACATGCGCTCGGCGATGTCATCGTAAGTGCCCTCGCGATGCCACATACTCGCCTGATTGCCGCGGCACACGTGCACACCGAAGGTCACGCCGGGAAAGCCCTTGATGATCTCGGCGTTGGCCTTGAGCGAACGCGCGAAATTGGCCTGCGGGTCTTCGCCGCGCGAACGCATGATGTCAAGCGATTGCTTGTCGACATAGGCGGTGTAGCCCGGCTCATCGATGTGCACGTAACGGCAGCCGGCCGCCACCAGGCCGGTGATGATCTTGCGCTGCAAGGCCACCAGGTCGGCCATGAAGGCGTCCTGGTCGGTGTAAATGGCCTTGGACTTCTGGTGGTCAAAGCGCTGCGCCACGCGGTCGGGGCCAACGAGGCTCACCTTCACCGGCTTGGTGGCGAGCGGCGCCACGCGCTTGTATTCTTCCACCGGCACGTTGCGCGCGAGAAATATGCGCTCGAGCACCGGGCGGCGGTGCGACACCGGCGTGCCCTGGCCGTCAAGGTCGGGAATGTCCCAGCGCGCCATCGCCTTGGCGCCCTCTGCACGTTTTTCGTGCAGCTTGAGTATGTCTTGTTTGGGGTTGTCGTAGCCGCCCACCGACAGGCCGAAGCTGTCCTGGAAATTGAGCCGGCTGATCTCGCCGTCGGTGATCACATCCATGCCGGTGCCCTCTTGCATCGCCACCGCCTTGCGGATGCAGTCCATCTCAATGGCGTGGAACTCCTCCGCGCTGATCAGGCCCCCGTCCATGCGCACGCGCGCTTCTTTCCATGCAGCCGGTCGCAACAGGCTACCGACGTTGTCGGTGCGAATGGTGTCAAGTGTGTTCAAGTAAATGCCTCCGTTGTTGTTTTTCGTTATTGGTTATTTTGACGTCATTGCGCAGTCCCCTTCGGGGATAAACTTCGCGAAGCAATCTCGTCGCGTTTGTGCCCTTTTGCACGCTGCCATGAGATTGCTTCGTCCCCTCCGGGGATTACCTTCTAGGCATCGCCTTCGCTCCTCGCAATGACAAGGATGGCGACAATGACAGCGACAAAGCAGACGCATCCTACTCCGGTTTGATGCCCGCCGCCTTGACGATGGGCCACCATTTCTCGATCTCGGCTTTTTGCAGTGAACCCAGGCCATCGGGCGTCTGCTGCTCGCGCGGCGGAATTTCCTGGCCCAGTTCGGCCAGACGTTGCTTCACCTGTGGGTCGGCCAGCGCGGCGACGATGGCCGCGTTGAGCCTGCCCACCGTGTCGGGCGGTGTGCCCGCCGGCGCCCACACGCCATACCAAACGGCGATGTACAAGCCGGGCAGGCCGGCTTCATCGACGGTGGGGATATCGGGTGCGGCGGCGATGCGCGTTTTGGCCGTCACCGCGTAGGCGCGGATTTTTCCGCCTTTCACCTGCGGCAGTGAATTCGAGGCCTGGTCGATCATGAAGTCGAGCCGGCCGCCCAACATGTCTTGCAGCGCCGGCGCCGTGCCGCGATAAGGGATGTACTGGAACCTGGTGTGGGTCGCCGTCTGGAAATACACGCCGCCCATGGGCGAGGCCGAGCCCACGCCCGCCGTGCCGGCCGAGCCCTTGTCGGGGTTGGGCGCCAGCCAGGCGATGAGGTCCTGCAGGTTCTTCGCCGGAGTGCCCGCGCTGGCCACCACCAACAGCGGGTTGCTGGCGATCAGCGCGAGCGGCTGCAAGTCCTTGAGCAA
>CAMDRY010000094.1 GCA_945906975.1 Bordetella parapertussis
CGCGGGAATGTTGCTGGCCATTGCGTCCGGGCTTTGTGTTTCGGGCGGGGCGTTCGCCCAGGCCTACCCGAGCAAGCCGATCCGCGCCATCGTCGCTTTTGCGCCCGGTGGTATCGCCGACGGCATCGGGCGCCTGATCGGGCAAAAACTCACTGAGCGCATGGGTCAGTCGGTGGTGGTCGAGAATCGCGACGGCGCCGCCGGCACACTGGCGGCCAGGGCGGTTGCCGCGGCGTCGCCCGATGGCTACACGCTGCTGGTGCATACCGCAGCCGTGGCCATCAGCCCGAGCGTGAGCAAGGAGGGCTTCGATCCGCTGACCGAACTGGTGCCGGTGGCGATGGTCGCTTCGACGCCGACCATACTGGCGGTGAGTGCCTCGGTCCCGGCCAACAATCTGCAGGAGTACATCAAACTGAAGAGCGGCAAGTTCAATTACTCGACCGCCGGCGTGGGCACGCCGCCCCATCTCACGGCCGAGTTCCTGTTCAAGACGCTCAAGGGTGTGGATGCGGTGCACGTGCCGTTTCGCGGCGGCGCACCGGCGATCACTGCGGTTCTGGGCGGGCAGGTTGACATGGTTGCAACGTCGATGCCACCGGCTGTGCCGCATATCAAGCAGGGCAAGATGAAGGCGCTGATCGTGACCAGCCCCAAGCGCTCGGCCACGCTTCCGGATGTGCCCACTGCGGCCGAATCGGGCTTCGCCGATTTTGAGGATGTGTCCTGGGTGGCATTTTTCGCGCCCGCCAAGACACCGCCGGCCGTGGTGCAAAAGCTCAACGCCGAAATCAACGAGGTGCTGAAGTTGCCTGATGTGAAAGAGCGGCTGGCCGGGCTCGGCTTTGATCCGGCGCCAAGCAGCTCGCCCGAGTTCGCTGAGTACATGAAACAAGAAGTCGCCAAATGGGCGCGTATCGTCAAGGCCATCGGCTTTACCGGCAACTGAGAAGGCAAATGCGCCGGCAACCGGGCGGATAAACGAATTCATGAAAATAAAAGCCAACGGCATTGATATCAATTACGAAGTGCAGGGCGCCGGACCCTGGCTGGTGCTCAGCCATTCGCTTGCCTGCGACCTGCGCATGTGGGATGACCAGGTGGCGGCGTTCGCCAAACGCTTTCGCGTGCTGCGTTACGACACGCGCGGCCACGGGCAATCCTCGGCACCGGCCGGCGACTACACACTTGACCAACTGGCCGCTGATGCGCAGGCCTTGTTCCATGCGCTTGGCATCGAGCACTGCCATTGGGTCGGCCTGTCCATGGGCGGCATGATCGGACAAACATTTGCACTGAAGTACCCGGGCGTGTTCAGCACGCTGACCCTTGCCGACACCACCAGCCGCCGCCATGAGGGCGCGCGCGAAATGTGGGACGCGCGCATCAAGGTGGCGCAGGAGAAGGGCATGCAGGTGCTGGTCGAGCCGACCTTGCAGCGCTGGTTCACCGAAGGCTTCCGCCAGTCCAATCCGGCTGTGATAGCGCGAATAGGCGCGATGATCCGCGGCATTCCCGCGGACGGCTACGCCGGATGTGCGCGCGCGATTTCCACCATGAACCTGACCGCGCGCCTGAAAGAAATAAAATGCCCGGCGCTGGTCATGGCCGGGGCGGAGGACGCCGGAACGCCGGTTGAAATGACGCACGAGATCCACGCCAACCTGCCCGGCTCGCAGCTGGTCATCATTCCCGAAGCCTCGCATTTGTCCAACGTCGAGCAGCCTGTGGCGTTTAACGCGGCGCTTTCGGCATTTCTGGAAAAGCACATTGACAGTTGATTGTTATGCAGGCGGGGAAGCGGACGGCGATGCCCGGCGACCTTTCCGCTCCGCCTGTCCCTGCCCCGCCAGGGCGGGAGGGAACGAGCCAATGGGAACATGCAAATCGGGTTCAAGTATTTTCAATATCGGCAAGACTTTTTCAAACACACAGGAATCGACGCAATGAGTGAACACGCATTTAAGGGCCGTCGTGAAGACCAGCGCCTGCTTACCGGCGCCGGTCGCTACACCTCGGACTTCAATTTCCCCGGGCAGTTGTATGCCTGCTTCGCGCGTTCGGATCGCGCGCACGCGACGCTGCTGTCGGTTGACGCTTCGGCGGCGCGCGAGGCGCCGGGGGTGCTTGCGGTGTACACCGCGGCCGATATCGCGACGCAAAACTACGCCACCCTGCCCACCCTGGTGCATTACAAGGGTGTGGGCGGGCAGTCGATCAAGCTGCCGCCGCGCGCGGTGCTCGCCGAGGGCAAGGTGCGTTTTGTCGGCGAGGAGATTGCGCTGGTGGTGGCAACTTCGCCGCTTTGCGCTCTCGATGCCGTTGAGATGATCATGGTTGATTACGCCGAGTTGCCCGCCGTGGCCCATCCGCACGATGCGGTGGTGGCGGGGGCGGCGCTGGTCCACGACAGCGTTCCTGGCAACGTCTGCTTCGAATTCGATTATGGCGACGCCGCGGCCACCGCGGCGGCCATCGCCGGGGCGGCGCACGTCGTAAAAATAGCGCTCTCCAGCCAAAGGGTCGCGGCCAATCCGATGGAGCCGCGCGCCTTTGTCGTTAACTACGACGCGGCCAGCGCCAGCTACGACATGTACGTTGCCAACCAGGGTGTCTACATGATGCGCGGCGGCCTGTCGCAAATCACCGGCATCCCGGAGGACAACATCCGCGTCCATCCGCTCGATGTGGGCGGTGGCTTCGGCGTGCGCAGCGCCCCTTACCAGGAGTATCCGGCGCTGATGTACGCCGCCAAGGCGCTGGGCAAGCCGGTCAAATGGATTGGCTCGCGCTCGGAGTGTTTTGCCACCGACAATCACGGCCGCGCCGTCGAACTCAAGGGCGAGCTCGCGCTTGACGCCGAGGGGCGCTTCGTCGCCATCCGCACCGAATGGATCTGCGACCAGGGCGCCTACCTTACGCCGGCCGGGCCGCTGACCAACACCACCAACGGCATGCTCACCATCACCGGCTGCTACAAAATTCCGGTCGCTTACGGACATAACCGCTGCGTTATCACCAACACTTCGCCGACCGGGCCTTATCGCGGCGCGGCGCGTCCCGACATGGCCTACCTGATGGAGCGCCTGGTCGACCAGGCCGCGGCCGAGACCGGCATGGACCGCATCGAGCTGCGCAGCATCAACGCCATTCCGAAAGAGGCCTTCCCCTACACCGGTCCGACCAAATCGACTTATGACAGTGCGGATTTTCCCGGCATGATCGCCCGCGCGGTGCAGGAATCGGATTGGCAGGGTTTTGCCGTGCGGCGCGAGCAATCCAAAGCCGGCGGCAAATTGCGCGGCATCGGCTGCGCGCTGTTCCTCGAGCCCTCGGGCGGCGGCTCCATGCCGCAGGACCGCGTGTCCCTGCGCTGGATCGGCGGCAGGCTGACGCTTTACGCCGTGACGCAGTCGCAAGGGCAGGGCCATGAAACGGTGTTTCCGGAAATCGTCGCCGGCGTGCTGGGTATTCCGGCCGAGGATATCGATCTCAAAGCCGGCGACATTGAGGGCATTGTCGGTCTCGCCGGTTCGGGCGTCATCGGTTCGCGATCCATCATGGCCCACGGCAGCGCGTTCAAGCGCGCCGCGCTGGCGGTGGTGGACAAGGGGCTTGAACTGGCGGCCGAGAAGCTCGAGGCGGCGCCCGCCGACATCGAGTTCAAGGACGGCAGCTACACCATCAAGGGCACCGACCGGCGCCTCGCGCTGCTTGATCTGGTGCGTGAGTTGAAAGGCAAGGACGGCGGCAAGGAGCCGCATCCGCTCGATGCCATGGGCGAGCAGGCCATGGCGCGCGCCTTTCCCAGCGGCATGCATGTGGCCGAGGTCGAGATCGACCCGGATACCGGCGTGACCGAGGTCAAGAGCTATGTCGCCGTCGATGATGTCGGCGTGGTCATCAACCACACGCTGGTCCAGGCGCAGGTGCATGGCGGCGTCGCCCAGGGTGCCGGCCAGGTGTTTGGGGAGCATGCCAATTACGATCGCGCCACCGGGCAGCTGCTCAACGCCAGCTTTATGGACTACACCATGCCGCGCGCCGACCTGATCCACGGCATCGCCGACTATTACCACCTGACCCCCAGTCCGAGCAATTTTCTCGGCGCCAAGGGCGTGGGCGAGGCCGGCACCACCGGTTCCATGCCGACGCTGATGAACGCCATTGTTGACGCCATGCGGCCGCTGGGGGTTCATCACTTTGATATGCCGGCCAGCTCGGACCGCGTGTGGCAGGTGATGCGGGATGCGCGGCGGTGAATTTGAATTACGTCTTGAAACTAACAATGCAATTGAATGTCATTGCGAGCGCAGCGAAGCAATCTCGTCACTAGCGTAAAAAGTCTGTTTTTCACAAGATTGCTTCGTCGCCCTGCTCCTCGCAATGACAGGCTTGGCGGGGAACTTAAAAGGAAAGATAAGCATGAACAAGACCCTGATCGGTGGCATCGTCGCGGCGGGATTTGCACTTGCCGTCGTTTCAGGCGGCGCCTTCGCCCAGGCCTTTCCGGCCGAAGGCAAACCGATTCGCATCATCGTGCCGACGGCGCCCTCGGGCGGCAACGACGTGATGGCGCGGATCGTGGCGCAAAAGCTCGGTGAGCGCATGAAGCGTACGGTTATCGTCGAAAACAAGGCCGGCGCCAACGGCGCGATTGCCTCCGAATACGTCGCCAGGGCGGCGCCCGACGGTTACACCATACTGTTTGGCTATATCGCCACCCATGGCATCAATCCGGCGCTCTCCAAGCTGCCTTATGACGCGGTGAAGGACTTCGCGCCCATCTCGCTGCTGTCCGAGGCGCAGGGCGTGCTGGTGGTCAACCCCAAGGTGCAGGCGAAGACGGTGAAAGAACTGGTGAGTCTTGCCAAGGCCAGGCCGGGCGCGATCAATTACGCCTCGGCGGGTAACGGCACCGCACCGCACATCTCCGCCGAGTTGTTCAAGCAGATCACCGGTACCGACATGTTGCACGTGCCCTACAAGGGTTCGGCGCCGGCGGTCACCGACACCATCGCCGGGCAGACGCAAGTCATGTTCCCCAGCCTGGTCGCCGCCAGCCAGCACATCAAGGCGGGACAGTTGCGCGGGCTCGCGGTCACCGGCAAAACCCGCTCGGCGCTGTTTCCGGACTTGCCGACGGTGATCGAAGCGGGCGTGCCCGGCTTTGAGGTGACGCAGTGGTATGCGCTGTTTGCGCCGGCCAAGACCCCCAAGGCCATCGTCGACAGGCTTAACGCCGAGGTGATCGCGGTGATGAAAGACCCGGACACCATCAAGCGTTTTGCCGAGCAGGGCGCCGAGCCCGAGACCAGCACGCCCGAGGCGCTGGGCAAATACGTTGAGGCCGAGATCGCCAAGTGGCGCAAGGTCATCCAGACGGCAAAAATCACCGCAGACTGAGTATTTTTATTCGATCATCGGCTGGAAACGACCGTCTGGTGCGGGTTTTCAGCCTGTTTGTTCCCGAAATGCTCCCGGAATATTCCCAGAACCCAACCGGAATCATCATGAAACCACTCATCGTACTGTGCGTTGCGGCGCTGCTTGGGTTGTCATTTGGGTTGCCATTGCTTGCCCAGGCGCAAGCTCAGGCTTATCCGTCCAAGCCGGTTCGCATACTGGTCGGTTTCTCTCCGGGCGGTGTGCCCGATATCGCAGCGCGCATCCTGTCGCAAAAACTGTCCGAGTCCTGGAAGCAGTCCGTGCTGGTGGAGAACCGTCTTGGTGCCGGCAGTAATATTGCCGCTCAGGCGGTGGCGGGCGCGGCGCCCGACGCTTACACGCTGCTGTCGGTGTCTTCGGCCCATGCCATCGCGCCGGCGATTTATCCCAAGCTGGGCTTTGACGCGATCAAGGATTTTTCCGGCATCACCTTGACCGCCACCGGCCCCGCCTTGCTTATCGTGTCGCCCAAGCTGGGCGTGAAGAGCGTGGCCGAACTTGTCGCGCTGGCCAAATCCAGGCCGGGCCAGCTCAATTACGCTTCAGCCGGCCTTGGCAGCGGCTCGCACTTTGCCGTGGAGCTGCTCAAGGCGCAGACCGGCATGGATGTCGTGCATGTGCCCTTCAAGGGCATTCCCGAGGCGCTGACCGAGACCGTCACCGGCCGCGTCGATTTTTTTATCTCGCCCTTTGCCAGCGCCATCAACCTCGTCAGGGACGGCAGGGCCAAGGCCATCGCCGTGACCAGCGGCAAACGCATGGCCGAACTGCCTGACATGCCGACGGTGTCGGAGTCGGGCGCACCCGGCTACCTGTGGGTATTTTGGTACGGGCTGCTGGCGCCGGCCAAGACGCCGCGCGTACTGATCAACCAGCTCAATGCAGAGGTCACGCGGATACTCAAAGAGCCCGATGTCAAGGCGCGACTGGCGCCGCTCGGAACCGAGCCTGCGACGAATACGCCCGAGGAGTTCGATAGGATGATTGCCGAGGAAGTGGCGAGCTTCAGCAAGGTGGCGAAGGCGGCCAATATCAAGGTCGATTGATTCTGCGCCTGATGCTGCTTTTGGGCCTGGCTGCCATCGCGCGCAGCGCGGCTTTGCCGTGGTGGTGCTTGGCGGACCGTTCGTTCAGCTTTTTTCCAGTCGCGCCGAGACCAGGCTCGCGACGATGATCATCGCGCCGCCCATCCACTCCTGCGGCGACATCACTTCGCCGGCGAGCAGCCAGGATGCAAAGGCGGCGACCACCAGTTCAAACAGGTAAATGACGATGGCGCGATTGGCCGGGGTGTGACTGAGGCCAAATTGCACCACCAGGTTGCCGAACAACAGCACGATGCCGATGAGCGCGATCAGCGTTACTGGCATCCATACGTGGACCTGGCTTGTCGCGAGCTCTTGTGGCGGCAAGAGCGGCCCGGCGCCGGCCAGCGCCGCCGCAAAGCCGATGGCGCAGCTACCGGTGAGCACCCAGAATGTTTTTTCTCCTCCGCTATGTCCGCTGGCCTTGCGCGCAAGCACATTGGACAGGGCGAATGCGACCCCGGCGGCAAGGCCCAAGCATTCGGCCTTGGTGGCGGGAAGGGGCAGGCCTGCGGCAGGCTGCCACAGCATGACAATCGCTCCGGCAAGTGCCAGCGCCACGATGGCAAGACCGGCGGCGCTCAGACGTTCGCCCAGCAGCGGCCGCGCGAACAGCACCGTCCATACCGGGGCAAGGTAAAACAGCAGCAGCACGCGCATGATCTCGCCGTGTATGAGGGCACTGGTGAGGCCGACATTGGCGCAGCCGGCGACCGCGCCAATCAGGGCCAGCGCGGCGCTTGGCCTGAGGGCCTTGATCTGGCCGGAGCAGAACACAAACCATAGCGCCAGCGCAGCGCCATAGGTCAGCGCTGAAGACCATTCGGCACTGATGCCGTACTCGCCCAACCCGCGATAGGGATACCAGATCAGGCCCCAGATGATGGCGCCGGTCAGCAGTGCCAGGACATTGGTGCCGGGAATTCGAAAAGACATGCGGGTGGCGGGGCGTGATGTGCAGGTGCGCACGATACACGCTTGCGGGGCCAACCGCGCCTCAGGCGATGGGCCCGGGGTTGGTGCTGGCGTTGTTCGGCTGTAGGCGCGGCGGCTTGGGTCGCCGCGCCCGGCGCGTGTCCTTAGTTGGCGGTAATGCCTAGTGCGCGTATGAGCTTGCCATAGCGTGCCACATCGCTGCGGATAAGGGCGCTAAATTCGGCGGGGCCATCGCCCGAAAGTTCAAAGCCGAGCGTCGCCAATCTGGTCCGAACGGCCGGGCTGGCGATGGCTTTGGCGAATTCGGCGTGCAGTTTGCGTATCACCTCGGGCGGCGTGCCAGCCGGCGCAACCACGCCGTTCCAGGCGGCATAGTGATAGCCGGGCACACCGGCCTCGGCGATGGTCGGCACCTCTGGCATCGCCGAGGAGCGTTTGGCCGTGCTTGCGCCGAGGGCGCGCAACTTGCCGTCCCGGACCAGGCTGATGACATTGGACATGCCCGAGAACATCGCAGGCACGTGGCCCGCCAGTACGTCGGCGAGGGCCGGGCCCATGGCCTTGTAGGGCACGTGGGTCAGGCGCGTGCCGCTCGCCTCCATGAAAAATTCCATCGCGAGGTGTTGCGCCGCGCCGGCACCGGTCGAGGAGTAATTGATGCTGTCGGGCTTGGCCTTGGCGAGGGCGATGAATTCAGCGAGGGTTTTGGCCGTGACCGAAGGATTGACCACCAGTACCAGCGGCACCGTCGAGAACAGCGTGACCGGGAGAAAGTCTTTGAGCGGGTCATAGGGCAACTTGGCGTACATCGCCGGGTTGGCCGCCATCATGCCGTCGTTGGGCATGAAGAGGGTATAGCCGTCGGGCACGGAGCGCGCCACCGCCTCGGCGGCGATGATGCCGTTGGCGCCGGTGCGGTTATCGATGATGACCGGCTGTCCGATCTGCTCTGCGACTTGGGCGCCGACGACCCTGGCGATAGTGTCGACCGCGCTGCCTGTGCCAAAGGGCACGATGATGCGAACCGGCTTGTCGGGAAAAGTCTGGCCGCAGGCAAGATTGGCGAAGCACAGCAATGCGACGGGGAGCAGGGTGGCAAGACGGCGCAAAATCATGATGATTTCCGGTAAGTTGGCGGGTCGGTGCATTGTAGACTGCGCTAAAGGCGATTCACAATTTACCCTTTAATTTTTGCAATAGCGGTTTGAACGCAACGGAGCGGGGCATGAGCAGCGACACGACGACCTATCTGGACCAGCTGGCAGACTTTGCCAACCGCACGCAACTGGCCGACGTTTCGCCCGCGGCACTCGACTATCTTCGTGCCATCATAGCCGACACGCTCGCCGCCTGCGCCGCCGGCAACCGCGAGCCGGAAATGCAGGCTTTGCTGGAAAAGCAGTTGCCGCAGGTGGCGCCCGGGTTTGCCAGCGTGTTCGGTTCGGGCAAGCGCCTGAACCCCATGGACGCCGCGGCGCTCAACGCCGCCGCCGGCTGCTGGCTTGAGCTCGATGAGGGCAATCTCGCCACCAACGGCCATCCGGGCATACAGGTGATTCCCGCCGCGCTGGCGGCGGCGCAGCAGCTGGGCAGCTCGGGCGAGCAATTGTTGCTGGCCTGCGCGCTCGGTTACGAAATTTGCGGCCGTATCGGCGGCGGCTGTGACATGCGCATGGAAATTCATCCGCACGGCACTTACGGTGTGGTCGGCGCGGCGGTGGCGGTGGCAAAGTTGCAGGGACTCGATCCGCGGCGCATGCGTGAGCTGATCAGCCTGGCCGGCTCCTCGCCCATAGGGGGCAACCGGCGCAGCATGAAAGACGGCGCCACGCTGCGCAACTGGTACGCCGCGCACAGTGCGCTGATGGGGCAGATGGCGGTGCGCCTGGTGGAATCGGGTT
>CAMDRY010000095.1 GCA_945906975.1 Bordetella parapertussis
TCGTCTGCCCCGGAGTCTACGAGCGGGGAGCAGTCTGCGGGCTCCAATAAGGTTTTTCATTTCAGTCGCGTTGGTAATCCGCTTCATATAAGAGGCATCGACAAGCCGGATGGCGAAGTGGTTTTGGTGCAAGATAAGACCGTAATCGCAGAGGAATCTGCGCACGAAAGCTCGGCCCAAAGCCCCGCGGCACTGCTTACGTTCAGCGCCGCAATTGAGGAGATGTTTTCTGCGCTCCCGATTCGCGATGAAAACTCCAATGAGTTACCAGAAGTTTTGGAGAGCATGCGGCATCTGTCGGAAAAACTGCACGAAAAGCAGCAGATCGAAAAAAATCTGGCCGGCGTTGTCGAGGAAATAAGTTTCCTGAGGAAGATCCTTGATGAGCGAGTATTAGCCGCGCAGGCGCGTGAAAAACAGTCGCTGGCGGCCAGCAAAGTCCGGGTGGAGCTCATGCAAGAGCTGGTGACTACGCTCGTGGCTCCCGGTGAAGTTCATCGCAAAAAATGAGAACGCTCAGGTCATTTGAGGTTTCTTTGTGGGTCGTTTTGGTCCATTGGTATGCGCTGGGTTTGCTGGTTTGGTTTGAATACACGCATGCCGGTTCTGGATGGCTGGCTGATTTGCCGTGGGACTACTGGTTTGAAGAGCTTGTTGATGGTCTGGGTGGCGGCAAGCTTAGGGCTGGGACGCTGTTATTGTTTCTTTTGCATGCGTTGATAACGCTTAGCGCGGTGGTGTTGACGTATATTTTTGCCAAAATCTCCGTTCATGCCATAGCCGAACTCTATAGAAAACGAAAGAACGGCCTGAAAAGCAGCGACGCCCCGTCCTTGAGGTCCGCCTCAGTCGCCGCAATCCCCACAGTCGCAGATGTTGCAGAGGTCGCAGAGGTCGAGGACACCGACATACGCGCGTTTCTTATTGAGCGTCCCGAGTTGGAGGCGCGGATCGAAAATTTCAGAAGTCAGATGAGAAAAGTTTCGGGCATTTCGGGCTAACCGGGTCTCTTTCACGCATGCGCTTCAAGCGCTATCGGGCGTATTGCTTATGATCTAATATGCGCCCGCTATCGATTAATGACAGATTGGGGCGGCACACGCGCGATGAGCCCCACAGGCGGTTGCTGTGGACTGCAGAACTGCGCTAAGTGCCTGAAATGAGACGAGTTGGGCGTGGAAGATGTCAGGGGCTATGCCCCATGAGAGGATTGTGAGTGTCCCCGCGCTGAAAATTGAAAACTCTTTACCGACGGGATAAAGGGTTTGCGTGCAAACGCATTTAAGGCCAGCGAAAGCTGGCTTTTTTTATGCTGTGCTTTCAGGTTTCGCTCCCAAAAATCGACAAAGCACGGTCTATGCGCTAGGCTTTCGTTCCCTGCCGGACTTTCTGGGCTTGCGCCCGCTCCCGTGCCGGATTGCCCATTTTTCTCACAGCCACAGACCCCTCATTGATGAAGACTGCAAATTCGAAAGAAATTCTGATCGCCGGCGGCGGTATCGGCGGACTCGCGACAGCGCTGGCTCTGGCCAAACGCGGCCTGCGCGCACGGGTGATGGAGCGTGCGCCCGAGTTCGGTGAAATTGGCTACGGCATTCAGCTCGGCCCCAACGTCTACCGCATGCTCGATTTTCTCGGGGTGGCGAAAGAGGTTGAGGAAACGGCTGTTCACCCCGAGTTTCTTGTGCTCATCGATGCGCTTACCGACAAGGAGCTGACACGCATTTCCTGCGGCGAGACTTTCAAGGCCCGCTATGGTGCCGCCTACATGGTGGTGCACCGACGTGATTTGCATGGTGCCTTGCTCAAGGCCTGCCAGGCGGAGGAGGCGATTTCCTTGAATACGTCCAAGGAGCTCGTGAGCTTTGCCGATCACGGTAACGCGGTTAGCGCGAAATTCGCCGATGGAACGGAGTACGAGTGTGATGTGCTGATCGGTGCGGACGGCCTGCGCTCGAAGGTGCGCGAGGTCATCGTCGCGGACGGCGCGCCGCGCGTGTCGGGGCATGTGACCTATCGGGGCGTCGTGCCTATCGATCAGGTGGAAGATAAAACGCACTTCAACAACATGACCATCTGGGTTGGTCCGGATTTGCATCTGGTGCAATACCGCCTGCGTGGCGGCACTGTGCTGAACAATGTTGCCACAGTGGTCAGCAATAAATTCCGTCAAGGCAACAGCACCGACTTCGGCGGTCCGGACGAGCTGCAGGAGGTGTTTTCCCACACCACACCCAAGGTGCGCGAGATGCTGAGTTACATCGGCACCGACAAGAATTGGGTGTTGCATGATCGTGACCCGGTGCCCAACTGGACCCGCGGTAATGTCGCTGTTCTGGGGGATGCCGCCCATCCGACGCTGCAATATCTCGCACAGGGCGCGTGCATGGCCATCGAAGACGGCGTTGTGCTGTCCAAGCAGCTGGCCGGGGCCGGTGGAGACTACAGTGCCGCGCTGAGCGCCTACCGGGATGCGCGCTACCTGCGCACGGCCCGGGTGCAGCTGACCTCGCGTATCTTCGGTGACATCATTCACACGCGCGGCGGCGCGCGTGATCTGCGAAACCATCTGATGGCGCAGCGCACCCCCGAAACCTTCACAGAAGTGGACTGGCTGTATCGGGGCATCGACGTCGGTTAGCAAGCTTTGTTTCCGCCAAGGCCCACTGTGGCTGCCCCCGTCCGCGCAGCACCGACCGACGCCGATTACCTGTCGCGCGATGAGGTGCTGGAAATTCTTGGCATCAAGCGCCAGACGCTTTATTCCTATGTCAGCCGCGGTTACATCCGCAGCGTCCCGCAGGCCGGAGGCCACGCCAGCTACTACCTGCGCGAGGACATAGAGCGGGTCAAGGCGAAGAACACCGCGCGCTCCGGCCACGGACCGGCGGCGGCGAGCGCGATGCGCTGGGGCGAGCCGGTCATTGTCACCAGCATCACGGAAATAACGGAGGAGGGGCCGCGCTACCGCAATCGCCTTGCGCTCGATCTTGCGCGCTCGCGTTGCTCGTTCGAGGCGGCGGCAGAATATCTGTGGACTGGCAACTGGACGGACGAGCCTGTGGTGTGGCAGTCCGCGCCCGCCCCGGCAGAAGTCCCCGACCTGCTTGCGGCCACGACGCGGTTGCATCCGCGCGTCCACATCCTGCAATTGCTGACGCAGGCAACGCTGTCCATAGGCATAGCCGAGGGGGGCAGTGAGCGCGTCGGCGGCAGCGGCACGCCGGTGCTGTCCGCCCGCCGGCTGATCCGCGCCCTTGCCGGCGTGTTCGGGTTTCTCGGACCGCGGAAGGAATATGTAGCGCCGCTGGCCGGCGAGTCTTTGGCGAAAAGCCTGGCACGCGCGCTTGGTCTGCCCTTGGAGCCGCTCAACATCGGCGCGCTCGACACGGCGCTGGTTCTGGTCGCCGATCACGAGCTCAATCCGGCCACCTTCGCCGCGCGCATCGCCGCCTCGGGCGGCGCCGACCTGCATTCGTGCATGGGCGCGGCTCTTGAGGTGCATTACGGCATCGGTCGCGGTTGTGACCGGGTTGAGGCCATGTTCATGCCACCGGCGGTGCCCAAGGCGGTGCTCGAACTGGTGAAGAGCCGGCTTGACGCCGCGCAAACGCTGGTGGGCTTCAACCACAAGCTCTATCCGCACGGCGATCCGCGCACCCAGATGTTGTTGGATATCGCACGTGAAGCCGGCCGGGAGCGCAAAATGACCGGCAACATGTTGCTCGCTCTCGAGGATATTGAAAAGCAGTTCAAGGCCAGGCCGAGCATAGAAACCGGCCTTGTGGTGATTTGCCGGGCCCTTGGCTTGCCCGACCATACCGCCGGGGGGCTGTTTGCCCTGAGCCGCTCTGCCGGTTGGGTGGCGCATATTCTTGAGCAGCGTCTGGCCGGATTCATGATCCGGCCGCGCGCCAAGTTCACCAGTCCCGTTCCGGGCCGCTGAAGCGGGCAGGTTTCGCATCGGCGGCCTTCCAGTCGATTGCCTAATCAAGCTTGATTCAACCCTGTTGCGATGCCTAAACTACGTCCTGTAATGCCCCGTTCGAGGGCGGAGGAGATTGCAATGGGTAAGGCTGAAAAAGAGTTGGGTCTGACTTTGGCTGCCGATGGACTGAAGTGGCCCGACATGCCGGTGTTTGCGACCAAGCTGGACGAGCGCCTGCACCGCAAGCAGCGCCTCGCCGCCGCCTACCGGATCTTTGCGCATTACGGCCTCAATTACGGCGTTGGCGGACACATCACGGTACGCGACCCGATCCTGACTGATCATTTCTGGGTGAATCCGCTGGCGGTTGATTTCAGCCGTATTTGCGTCTCCGACTTGATCCTTGTCAATCACGCCGGCCAGATTGTCGAGGGCACGCGGACCATTAACGCCGCCGCGTATGCCATTCATTCGAGCATCCACAGGGCGAGGCCCGATGTCGACGCAGCGGCCCATTCGCATTCACGTTTTTCCACAACCTTTGCGTCGCTGGGAAAAATGCTGCCCGCAATCACGCAGGAGGCCTGTTCCTTTTATAAGGATCACGCGCTCTACGACGGCTACGGTGGGGTTGCCGCCGATGTGTCGGAGGGCGACATGATTGCGCAAGCGCTCGGCCCCCACAAGGCGGTGATCTGTCGCAACCACGGCGCCTTCACCGTCGGCCACACGGTGGAGGAGGCGGTGTTCTGGTTTCTGCGCATGGAGCGCGCCTTCGAGCAAACCCTGATGGCCTGGTCGGCCGGGACGCCGGTCCAGATCGACGACGCCACCGCATCGCTCGCCGCGCGCCAGGTCGGCTCGCACAAGTCGGGTTGGTACAGCCTGACACCGCTGATGGACAAGATACTCGCCGAGCAGCCGGATCTGCTTGACTGACTCCGGCCTGACCCCTGTGTGAGCCGAGTCTGACCCTTCCCCGAGCTGAGCTGCGCTAACGTAACGCGACGAGACACGACCATGGATATGAGCAATATCAAAAATTATATAGACGACCGCCCGGCAGACGGTGTGTTCCGGGTACACAAGGACGTGTATTCGGATCCGCAGTTGTTCGAACTCGAAATGAAATACATTTTCGAGCGAACCTGGTCGTTCATCGGGCATGAGTCGCAAATACCCAAGCCCCATGACTGGGTCGCCACGCACATCGGCCGCGTGCCGGTGCTCGTTTCGCGCGACGCCAAGGGCAAGGTTGGCGCCTTCCTCAACGCCTGCCGCCACAAAGGCGCCCGGCTGACGCGAACCGAAAGCGGTAACCGTAAATTTCACGTCTGCCCCTACCACGGCTGGGCTTATGGCTCGGACGGTCGCAGCGCGGACGTCAAGGACAAGAAAGACGGCTGCTACACGCCGGCCTTCGACAAGGATTCGCACGACCTCGTGCCGCTGGCGCGCGTGGCCTCGTACAAGGGCCTGTTGTTCGGCAGCCTCTCCGCGGACGTCCCCGAGCTCACTGATTTTCTCGGAGAACTGCGTTTTTTCATCGACCTTGCGATGGAGCAGGGCGAGCACGGCATGGAGTTCGTGCCCGGGCGCATTGAATACGCCTACGATGCCAATTGGAAGTTGCAGCTCGACAACGGCACCGACGCCTATCACCTGACCTCCACCCACACCAGCTTCCTCGATGTCATGGCCAAGCGCGCCACGGGCGAGGGCAACCAGGAAGCCCGGCAGTTTGACTGGCAAAAGCGGTTTTCCCAGCAGGGCGGGGATTTCCAGTTCGCCAACGGCCACACCGTCATCTGGCTTAACCAGGCCGAGGTGATCAAACGTCCGATCTACCCGGGCATCGAGGCCATTCGCAAACGTGTCGGCGCCGAGCGTGCCGACTGGATGCTCAAGATGCGCAACATGTCGGTGTTCCCCAATATGCAGATCGCAGACTCGACTTCGTTGTTATTGCGGACCTTCCGGCCGCTGTCGGTTGATCGCACTGAAATGCGCTACTGGTGTATGGCGCCCGTGGGCGAACCGCCGGCGCAAAGGGCGTGGCGCTTGCGTCAGTTCGAGGATTTCTTCAACGTCAGCGGCCTTGCCACGCCCGATGACACCGTCACCTATGAAACCTGCCAGGCAGGGTTTGCCGCCAATCAACTCGACTGGTTGCAGGGGCATTGCCGCGGTCTTGCTGCGATCGAGCAGGGGCCCAACGATATTGCCAAATCACTGGGCTTTAATCCGGTCGCAAGCCTCAAAGGCGGTTTTGCCGTGCAGTCTGAATCAGCCTTCCAGCCGGTTTATCGCGAATGGGCGAGGCTCATGCAGGCGGGCATATCCGGGGAGAAAGCCTATGTCTGAGCAACGTGAACTGCTCGACTCGGGGCGCGATGTGCTCTCGCTGGAGGCCGCATCGCTCGATGAGCAGCGCTGGGATGACTGGCTGGACTTGTTTCGCGCCGATTGCGAATACTGGGTGCCCACCTGGATCACCGAGGAGCAACTCGCTGAGAACCATGAGTCGCAACTGTCGCAGATTTATTATTCCAGCCGCGCCGGTCTTGAGGATAGAATCGCCCGCATCCGTACCGGCAAATCGCCGGCGTCGGTTCCGCTGCGGCGTACCACGCACATGGTGTCAAACGTCGTCCTGCTCTCCGCTACGCCGGGGGCGGGCATGACGCTGCGTTCGTCGTGGACGTGCCACGTCTTCGATCCGAACAGCAAAAAGATTTATGTTCTGTTCGGTCATTCCAATCACGGATTGCGCTTTGCCGATGGGAATTGGCGGATCGCCAGCAAGAAAACCGTGATACAGAACGATTACCTGCCCACCATGGTGGACATTTACTGCATTTGAAGACCAACGCGTTTGCGGCATAGACTGCAAACCACTCTGAGGAGTTGTAAAAATGAATCAAAGACTATTGACCGCTGGCTTGGTCCTGGCGCTGCTTGGCGTCAATACCGCTGTGTTGGCGCAGGCCTATCCGAACAAGCCCATCCGCATCATCGTGCCCTTCACCCCGGGTGGGGGCAATGACGTCTACGCCCGCACCGTGGGCCAGAAGTTGAGCGAGCGCCTCGGCCAGCCGGTGATTGTCGAGAACAAGCCAGGGGCTGGGGGCAATATCGGCGCGGAGCTGGTTGCACGCGCCGCGCCGGACGGATACACGCTGCTGTTGGCGCAAAATGGCCTGACCATGGCGCCCTCTCTGAGTAAATCGCTGCCCTTCGATGTGATGAAGGATCTGGCGCCGATCGGCATCGGTGTCAACCTGCCGATGGGGCTTGCCGTGTCCAATTCATTGCCGGTCAAATCGGTTCCAGAATTGATCGCCTATGCCAAGGCCAATCCGGGCAAGTTGCACTACGCCACGCCGGGCATAGGCACGCCGCACCATCTTTCCACGGAAATGTTCCTGAGCATGACCGGAACCAAGATGGAGCAGGTGCCCTACAAGGGCGCTGCCGGCATGATTCCGGCGCTGATGACAGGCGAGGTTCAGGTTTTGTTCGGCGCGCTCAATTCCATGTTGCCGCATATCCAGTCGGGAAAGATCCGCGGCCTTGCCCTGGGTGACCGTCAGCGCAATCCCATCCTTAAAGATCTGCCCACTGTGGCCGAATCGGTGGCCGGATATGAGTCGGTGTTTTGGTTCGGCTTGATGGCGCCCGGTGGAACGCCCGAGGCGATACTGAATAAATTGTCTGAAGAGCAAAGGGTAATCGTCAACCTGCCGGATGTGCGCGAGCGCCTGGCCAAGGTCGGATTCGAGCCGAATGCGACCACGCCTAACGAGACGCGCCGCATCTTTGCTGAAGAACTTGAAAAATGGGCCAAAGTGGTCAAAGACGCGGGGATCAAGCCGGAATGAGTAACGCAGGCGAATTTGCAGGACGCACCGTTTTTATCCCCCAGGATTTCATGCTGGTGGAGGTGTTTAACGATATCGCAGCGCGCCTGAAGGCGCGCGGTGTCGAAGTGATCCGCGGGCCGGAGTCGATACCGGGACAGAAAGTCGCCTTCCCGAAAGAGCGCTGGGCCGAATGGTTCGGCCGCGCCGAGGTGGCGATGTTCTCCAGTCGCAATGTCTGCACGCGCGAGATCCTGGAATATGCGCCGCGACTGCGCGGGGTGATCAATCCGACCATAGGCCTTGAGACGGTGGACCTTGATGCGGCGAAAGACCTGTCCATCATCGTCGGGCACGGCGCCACCCCGGAGAATTTTCTCGGTATGTCCGAGGCAACGGTGATGCTGATGTTGATGCTCATGTACAACCCACAGGCGACGCAGGAAGTCATGCGCGGCACGCGCGCGCGGCCCAAGCCAACGCCCACCGACATGTGGGCCGGCATGATGTTGGGTCGCACGGTAGGCCTGGTGGGCCTTGGGCGTATCGCGCGCGGCGTGGTTGAGAGGCTTGCCGGCTTTGGCGTGAAAATGCTCGCCTTCGATCCCTACGTCAAGCAGGAGGCCGCACCGTCAGGCGTCGCCATGACCGATCTTGATACGGTTCTCAAGAGCAGCGACATCCTTGGTTTGTTTGTCAGTATCACGGCGGAAACGCGCGGCATGATCAACGCGCGGGCATTGTCGCTGATGAAGCCGACCGCTTATCTGGTGAACACTTCGCGTGGCGAGGCCATAGACGAGGCGGCCTTGTACGACGCCTTGAAGAACAAGCGCATCGCCGGGGCCGCGCTCGACACCTTTGTGGTGGAGCCGCTGCCCGCCGACAGCCCGCTGCGCACTCTTGATAACGTCATCCTCACACCGCACATGGTCGGCCATACCCGCGATGTATTTGTGTCTTTCGGCAAGGCGGGCGAGGAGAACATTACGCGCATCCTGCGCGGCGAGCCGCCACTGCATTGCAAGAATCCGGAAATTATTCCCGCCTGGCGGGAACGTCTGGCGCGCCTCGCGGCGCATAAATAGCCACGTCGCAGTACGCGTTAATGGCTGGAAAGGCGCGCCAGGCTTGGCTTTCCAGCCATTAGCGTTGATCTTCGGCGGCGATTTTCGGTTTGCTATCGTCTATCGTGAGTGCCAGCCCCACATGACAGTCATGGCGAAAAGCGACATCTGGCGATGCGTTTGGGGCTGAGTTTATTGGGGACATACGCGGACCATCGTTCGCGCCTGCGCGCATGGATAGTCCGCTTCAAGGGTGTTGCCACGAAATACCTCACCAACTATCTCGGATGGTTTAGGGCTCGCGACCGGTCCCCCCGCTTCAGCCCCGATCCCGCACAGGTGCTCGCTCTGGCGGTCAGAGCATGAGTTCAACAACATCATTCGCTACATGAGCCTTTACAAAACGCCGCGCAAATTGATCGCTTCTCGCTCTGGT
>CAMDRY010000096.1 GCA_945906975.1 Bordetella parapertussis
GGCCGCCGATGCTGCAAAAGACGCCGCCAAGAAGTAATTTGGCAGCAATAAAAAACCGGCCCACGGGCCGGTTTTTTTTCGCCTGCTGTTCGAGCACCACGGCGTTCTCATAAATACGCCCTGGCTAATCGTCAAATTTCCCTCCAGTCGAAACCGTCCTCCTGCGTCGCAACGCCGATCCATGAAGGCGCGCACGCAAGCGCCTGTGAAAGCGCGCTAACAGCCAGCTCCGGGGTGTTGTTCTTCACCGACAAATGCGCCGCGACAATGTGTTTGAGGCGCGAATTGTCGAGCGCGCCCAATAAGGCGCCTGAGGTGGCGTTATCAAGGTGTCCGTAAGGCCCGGCTACGCGCGCCTTCAGCGACGGGGGATAGCTGCCTTGCGCCAGCATTTGCGCATCATGGTTGCACTCGAGGACAATCGCATCGCAGCGCGATAGCATGGACTCGATATGCGGCGTGGAGCTTCCCGTGTCGGTCAAAACCCCGAGCCGTTTCGCCCCGTCGGAGAATACAAACTGTACCGGCTCGCGGGCGTCATGGGGCACCGCAAACGGCGACACTTCAAGACCACCAACGGCGAATGAAGCATGGTCCTCCAAAAAAAAGACCGCGCCTGCGTATCCCTTTCCGGCGGCACGCCAGCTGCCATGGGTCAGCCAAACGGGAAGGCCAAAACGACCCGCCAAACTGAAAACCCCGTTGACATGATCGCCATGCTCATGGGTCACAAGGATACCGGACAACATCTCGGGGGTAAGGCCGATCCGCGCCAAGCGGCGTAGCGTCTCGCGCACGGTGAACCCGCAATCGAGCATCAGCCGGGTTCCTGCCGCCTCGACCACCAGTGCATTGCCGGAACTGCCGCTGCCGAGCGAGGTGAAGCGCATTAAAAAACCTTCACATCGCGGCGAGTCGCCAGGCCATTGCCCTGTGACGAACAGGGATTGCCCCGGCTCCGGCGGGCGAGATCAGGGCAGCGCAATTACTTGAGCTGGGCTTGCAGCAGGGTCAGGATTTTGCGCGATGTATCGCTGGCATCCTTACCGCCATCCTTGTTGAGCACCTGAACCTCGCTCATATCGGCAGAAGCGTCCTTCACCACCACGCGAAACTGCTCGGAGCTGGTTTTCTTCGCATCGCTCGAACGCCAGAAGGTCAACTTGGACAACAAACCACCCTCGTCCTTCTTCGTCTTCACGTCCGACTCAGGATCGACATAACGGACAAAGTAATAACCCTTTGAACGGTCGCGATCCTCGACAGTAAAGCCGACACGATCAAGTGCCAGGCCAACACGACGCCATGCCCTGTCAAAGGGTTCGTCCAGCTCAAGCGCACCGGTTCCATCGGCGGCGCGGGTCAGCTTGGCGCGCTCAGCCGGACGCGGTGCGGCGGCGGCCACCTGTGTCTTCGTCGCGTCCTCATCCACGCCAAAGCGCAGCATCATGCGACGCAGGAACTCCGCCTCCAGATTTGGATCCGGTGGACGCGATTGCCACATCGTCTGGGAACGATCTGACGAAACGTATTTCTCTTCCATACCACGGTGGCTGATATAGATTTCGGTCCCACCTTGGGCCGAGCGCTCAAGCCGTGTGCGGAATTTGTCGCGGAAACCCGAATCGTAGATAGAGTCGATGACCTTGCCCAATAGGTTGCGCAATCCGTCCAGGGGGATTTTGGCGCGGTCTTCAGCCCAGTCAGTCTCCATGACACCAACAGCCGGCTGCTCGACGTTGACAAGGAAACCATTCTCTTGCCAGAACTCCTTCACCAGCGGCCAGACCTTGTCCGGGGCATCGGGCAACACCAACCAGCGCTGGTCGCCATTGCGTTCCATGCGTATCTTGTCCACAGTCGGCAACACATCCGCACTGGCGCTGCCGCGCGGTGCGCCGCTTCGCTCGGCTTGGTAAGCCGAAAACGTCGCCTGCCCCGGCGATGCTGAAACATCGGGCACGCTATAACGGTTGTCACGTCCCGGCGCAGTCAGATCAGGCGGAATCTGCAACGCCGGAAGCGTCTGCTTGCTCGCCGATTTGTAGTCAATCTTTTTGCTTTCCGGAAGAACCCCGCTGCATGCACCGAGCAGCAGCACCACGAACAGGGCGGCAAACCTCATGCTCTTTTACCCTCGACCAATCGCATACTGCCGGTGGCCGTTATCTGCGCCGAACGCATCGCCTCACGCACCACATCGTGAAACTGCGGCGACAGCTCCGTAAGCGGAAGGCGAATACCCTCCTCAATAAGGCCCATCTGCGCCACAGCCCATTTGACCGGGATAGGATTGGCCTCAACAAACAGCTTCTGATGCAGCGGCAACAACAAATTGTTGTACTCGCGCGCTTTTTCCAGGTCACCGGCCAGACCGGCCTTGATCATCTCGTGCATCAGTCGCGGCGCGACGTTGGCCGTAACCGAAATCACCCCCTGCCCGCCCAACAATGTCAGCGCAAGGCAGGTTGCATCGTCGCCAGAATAAACTGCAAAATTCTTCGGCCGCAAGCGCAGCAGGTCGCTGCCGCGCTCGATGTTTGCCGTCGCGTCTTTTACGCCGACGATATTCGGCACCTGCGCCAGGCGCAACAGCGTTTCATTACTGATATCGGCGACAGTACGACCGGGAACGTTGTAAACAATCTGCGGCAGGTCAACCGCCTCGGCAACCGCACGAAAGTGCCGGTAAAGCCCTTCTTGCGTCGGTTTGTTGTAATAGGGTACGACCGAAAGACTCAATGCCGCACCCGCCGCTTTGGCCGAATGAGACAGCTCAATCGCCTCGGCGGTGGAATTCGCGCCAGTACCGGCTATCACCGGGATACGCCCCGCGGCGTGCTCCACGGCCAAACGGATCAACTGCTTGTGCTCGTCAACATTGACAGTGGGTGATTCCCCGGAAGTGCCGACAACAACAATGCCGTCGGTACCTTCGGCGATATGAAAATCAATCAGTGACTTGAAATGCGCGATGTCGAGACGACCATCCGCGTGCATGGGGGTGACGATTGCTACCAGGCTACCGGTCAACATAGATGTGTGTATCGCAGACTGTTGATTTTGAACGCTCCATTTTAGCCGAATCCACCGCCGCCCGGGATAGCCCTTACACCCTGTTACCGTTGCGGCAAGGGTACGACCTCACCCACCATCAGTTTGGCAAGGCATGCGCGCTGCACTACCGCAGCTTTCGGCTTGGCAATAAAACCTTCTTCGAAACCAAGCACTTGAAGCGTATCGCTCCAAGCATCCAATAACTCGGCCGGTCGCAGCAAAAACTCCGGGTTAGACGGCCTGCCGTGGCGTTCGTTCCCCAACATGAAGGTTTCGTAGATCAGAGTTCCACCCGGCCTCAGCGCGGCAGCCAGAAAGGGAAACAAGGCACGATGCAGGTAGTTGGTAACAATGATGGCGTCAAAGGTCTCCGGACCAAATGGCCATGGTCCGGTCTCGACATCTGCACGGAGCACACTGACACCCCAAACCTCTCCCAGGGGTTTGAGCGCCGCTTCGTCGCGATCCAGCGCCGTCACCAGAGCACCACGACTGGCCAGCAGCCGCGCATGCCGCCCCTGCCCGCAGGCGAGGTCGAGCACCCGTGTCCCGGGCAAAATAAGATGTGCCCAACGCAAAACCCATTCCGATGGCATTTGCGCGCCCTGCTCCATCAGTCGCCCCGCCGCGAAAAAACCCGGGTCAAGCGCAAAGACGAAGACTGGCGAACTCGATCAGCAGCGCAGGATTGAGGTAAGCCAGAAATCCGACCACCAATGCAGTCACGAGCAGCGCCCCCCCACATAGCCACAGGAAGCGTTTGAAGCCCCGCGACAGATCCCTGTCGGGAACTTCCGGAGCATTAAGGGCAGAAACGGAATTCATCAGAGCAGTTTACTCCAAGTCTTGGCGTGCGTGCACCAAGGCATCATCAAATAGACACTACTCGGCAAGCTTGTCGATACCGAATATCAAACACATGCGAGCAATCCTAGGCAACTCTCACCGCCTCCACTTGCCCTTCGGGCGGCAGCCACCATGCAGCAGCGTGCTGCCGGCGTATAATTCGGCCTCGCCCGAGGCGCGTTGTCGTTCCGGCCCCACACCCAGGGCGGATTTTCGCCTCAGGGCCCCCGTAGCTCAGTGGATAGAGCACCTTCCTCCTAAGAAGGGGGTCACACGTTCGATTCGTGTCGGGGGCGCCAACCATTTTCACCCTCCCCTGCGCCCTGTAATGTCTGGGGATGCCCGTCTGGTGCGGATTTCCAGCCTATCGCCCGACGCGATGCCAGGTTCGGAGAAGGCACCGGAGTGCGCTGGACGCGCTACTTGAGCGCCGCTTTCACTTTCGCCAATAGCTTGGGCGTAACTTTGGCCTGATGCTCGACCTTGCTGATGTAGGCTTGCGTAACACTCAGACGCTTGGCCAGTTCTTTTTGCGTTAGCTTGGCTTTGATGCGCGCCAGCGCAATGGGGCTGTCGACGTAATCCTCCAACGCGAACGGCACATAGTCTGCGCTTTTATCTGCCGCAGCTTCACGCCCCGCCAGTTCGTCCTCGATCTGTTCGCGCAATGCGTTATAGACCGCCACCGGAATCAATACGAACTCCGGCTTGCCGGATAGGGATTTAATGATTTGAAGGCTCACGGGTGCGTTCATTTGTAGGCATCTCCACGGGGTTTGATCTTTTCAATCGCAATGATCTGAACATCGTCCTGACGTTTGTAAATAATTCGCCAGTCACCTACACGCAAACGATGCAGCGGCACACCAGCGAGCGATTTGGCATCAAGCGCCGGATCGTCCGGATTATTCCCGAGTTGGACAATCTTCTCGGCCAGCCTGAGCCGCTCGTCTTTGGGCAGACTTTTCAGCTTTTTCTGCGCCTGCCGCTTGATCAGGACTTCATAGGACATCGGTTATACTAGTTGTTATTTTTAGTTATGTCCAGTTGGGCCACTGCATTTGCACGTTTCTGCTACGTCGTAGCAATTTCTGCAACGCGCCCTTCCACTACCGAATTCCAGCCTAGCAACCGGGCAACATGCGCGGCCAGATGCTCGGTCGATAGGTGCGCGTACTTTCGCACCATCTCCACGTACTCCCAGCCGCCCAACTCCTGCAGCACGTACAAAGGGGTCCCGGCCTGCACCGGGAGTTCACCGCATCACCAAAGAACATTATCGAATACAGGACTTACCTCAAGCGGGCTTCCAACTGCGTCGCATCGCAAACCGGCTGCGCACAACAATAGCCCTTGCTTAGGGGGTGGCGTCCGGCTGCGCAGAGGGCAACGCCGCCAGAACCGCTGGCAGGCTCATGCAAGCCTCATGAATCGCCATCACTCTCGGATACGCGCTTAGGTCGCAGTCAAAGCGCTGCGCGTTGAAAACCTGCGGAACGACGCAGCAATCGGCCATCGTCAGCGCATCACGCAGACAATAACGCCCGGACAGCCCGTTGGCAACGACATGGGCCTCCATCATGCCAAAACCTTCGGCGATCCAGTGCCGATACCAGGCGTTCACGCCCTCTTCGTCCAGGCCATAGGTCTTGCGCACGTGCTTTAGCACGCGCAGATTATTGAGGGGATGGATTTCGCAGGCGATGATCTGCGACAGGGCGCGAACGTACGCACGCTCAAACGGATCGGGCGGCAACAACTTGGGCCCCGGATGCACCTCGTCAAGATACTCCATGATGGCCAGGGATTGCGTCAAAACATGCTTGCCGTCATCGAGTACCGGAACAAGGCCCTGCGCGCTGACCGCCTTGAACGCGCCGCCAAGATGCTCCGCCTTGGGCAGACTGACCAGCGCGGGGTCGTAAGCGATACCCTTGTGGTTGAGAGCGATCCGCACCCGGAACGAGGCGGAGGAACGAAAGAATGTATAGAGTTTCATGGCATGCCCGAATGATTTTGCAGCAGAGCATATAACGAAACCACAAGGCGAGACAGCCTCGCCCGCGCGATCATTTTCTGGGCTTTAAGCGCAGCAAAAAATACACGCTCATTTCAAGCGGCGATCCCCGCCGCGGCGCCGATCAGGCCCCTGGTAGGCCGGATCCTGGCCACCGCGGCGTTCGACCCCGCTTCGGCCATAGGCGTTTTCGGCACTGCGCGGGCGCGGCAGGGCATTTTGCTCCGCCTTGTCGCCTGGCAGCGCACCTAGCACAACGCCTGCTGCAGCATTCCGCCCCTCCAGAATGCCGAAAATCAACCAGCACACCGATACATTTGCCGCTAACAAGAGTAATTCAAGAAACAACATCGGCGCAAAGATGCCGCGCTCAAGGCCGCCGCCAAAAGCAATATCAAAACCATGAAAACTGGCCGCTCCCATGCGCGACGCCGGCATGGTTTCAAATGGCGGAAACAACATGATGATGATGAACGCCGCCACTGCCAGTGACAGCAACACCTGCTGCGGCTTGCGCGGCGGACGCACCGGGTCGCCGCCGCTTCCGCGCAAAAACATCAGTGCAAGAACAAGCCCGACAGAAACCGCCAGCAATTGCACAACCAGCAGACCCACATTGACACTCTGACCCGGCGGCGATTGCAACACAAAATAATAGGCATCAAACGCGGGCTCAATGCGCCCGACCGTAATACGATCGTAGGGTGGAAAAAGCAGCATTAGCAGGGCATTGACGAGGCCGCCGGCAACTGCAGTGAGCTGGAATTTATTCATTTTGAGATATCAGCTTATTCGAAATGGCGTAGAGGTGAGGACGCGCTACATTACAAACGGCACCGCAAAAAACAGGGCAGACATGAAAGAAAACACCTAGCACGAAAAAAAACCAAAAGACTTCCATCATCCAAAGCGCAGTTTCATCGCCAGCACGGCACCCGCGAGCACCAAGGTCACCGCATTGGCCACGATTACAGGCATCGTTCCGGTCAAAAGACCATAGCCGAACCACAGCGCCACACCGGCAGTAAAAATCAGGTACATCGGAAGGGAAATATCTCGCGCAGAACGCGATTTCCACACCTGCCATACCTGCGGAACGAAGGCGATTGTGGTGAACAGTCCGGCCAGCAAACCGACGATAGAATCAAGGTTCATCCGCTATCCTTTATTGGTTCAGTCAAATTTTTTTGTACGCCAGCTCATGCAATCTGGATACGCGCCGTTGCACCTTGCCTTTGGTCGTCATCGGCAATACCGCTATGAACTCAATCTTGCGCGGACGCCGATCTGATGGCTCGCAAGGTGCGCCAATACGTTTCGGGCCGTTGCGGCAGCATGATCGCCCCCAGCGCCACCAGTGCATTGCTGAGCCGCTTGGCCTGCCACTGCAGGTTCCAACAGGGTCATCTGGCGACGCAGCAGGCGAGGGCCGCGTCGGCTCTTTACTGCAGTTGCGTGATTCGCTGCTCTACAAACGCCAACAACTCCGGCGACAAAGTCCCTGCGCTGCGGGCGCGGCGGAATGCCTCTGCCGCCTCCGCCGGCTGTTTGAGTGTTTGCAGCGAGATGCCAAGCCCCATCCACCACACACCGCTACCCGGTTGCAGCCGCAATACCGTTTGATAAATGTCGGCGGCCTCCTTGTGACGCGCAAGCCGTTGCAGAATAGCCGCGGAAAACGCCAGATAGTCGGCGTTATTATCAGCTGTCGCGCCATGTTTTTGCAGCGTAGCCAGTGCGCCGTTCAGATCCCCGCGCTCGACCTGGATGCGTGCCAACAACATGGCAAAGCCCGTCTGTGAAGGGTTGATCGCAAGTCCGTCCTGCAACAGGTGTTGCGCATCATCAACACGCCGGTTTTCAAGTTGCAGGCCCACCGCCGTCTGGCGTGCGACCTCGTAGGCCGGATCAAGCGACAGGCTTGCATTGAGCGACTCCATCGCCTCGGCGATCCGCCCCTGGTTGATGAACGCGGTGGCGCGCCGGAATTCGGCGTCGGCGCGCTCCCGGTTGCTGGCGTTGCTACGTTTTTCAATTTTCCCGTCGCCTGCCGGCGCCTTGGTCGGAGCCGGACTCACCTGTGGCTTGAGCAACATCGGCGAGGCCGTGTGCGGCGTGGCAGCAGCGGCCGCTCCCTCCACGGTCTTCGCGTCAGGCGAAGAAATGCCCCTGCCTTTTTGTTCCACCTTTGAAGCCGGGGGTTTAGCGCGCCGGACTAAAGCGGGTATTGGCGTGGTGATTTCCGTCGCCAGCCTGAGCATGTCGATCCTCACCGGCTCCATGGCTGTTGCGATCGGCGCGACAGCCGGCGCGGACGGCAACTCCGCCGGCTTTTCCGTAAGCGCAGGTGCAAGCCCCGAAACTACGCTCGCAATCACGGCCTCAGAGGACCCGGCAGGCGCTTCCGCGGATGCCACCGTCGTATTTACCGTTGTTGCCGATGGCGGCACAGCTACAACGCCCTTGGCCTGAAAAGCAAGATCGGTCACCACCGATGTGGGTGCGATCTGCCATAACAACCAGGCAATCCAGCCCAGCGCTCCTATCATCAATGCGGCCATCGCACGCCAGAATGCCTCGCCAAAATCACGCTTCGCCTTGACCGGCCGCAACTGTTGCACGAGCGCCTTCACGTTGGCCGGCGACCCGGGCTTGCCCGTCTCGTCAACGGCATGGCGCTTGTCCAGCTCTTGCAGCATTTTATTGATCAGGCTCATCGCAGCAGCATCCAGCCCAATCCACTGCCCGCAACGCAGGCCGAGGCAAACCAGACCCAGGCGCGGTGCGATCGGTATGAGGCCGGCGTATCGGCAACCGCGGCGCGCGCCTGCTGCCAGCCGACGCGGCGCCTGCCCTCCCCGTACGCAGCCATCAGCGCCTTGTTGGCAAGGATATTCACCAAACGCGGCACGCCCTGGCTCGCCCGGTGGATCACCCCCACCGCCGCACGCGAAAATACCGCATCGCCGCTATACCCGGCGACCGACAAGCGGTAGGCCAGGTAGTGGTCGGTTTCGCGGCGCGTCAGCGTGCCCATGTGATGCTGAAAAGTTATGCGCTGGCGCAACTGGCGCACGGAATTCTCCGCCAAGCGTTCGTCAAGTTCCGGCTGCCCGAACAGGATCACCTGCACCAACTTTCTTTTTTCAGTTTCAAGATTGGTCAGCAAACGCAGGGTCTCGAGCGACTCGAGCGGCATGGCCTGCGTCTCGTCCAGGCAGACCACGACGCGCTTTTTGCGCCTGGCGAAATCGAGCAAGCCCAGGTTGAGCGCCTTGAGCAGGTGGTGCTGGTCGAGCGCACCCTCGATTTTCAGTCC
>CAMDRY010000097.1 GCA_945906975.1 Bordetella parapertussis
CCGGTGGCCGAGCTCGTTGAGCGCCTGCTCGTGCACCTGGACAACAACGTAGAGCGCGTCGAGGAATTGCTCGTTGAGATGCTGCGCAATCGCGACCACTGGCTGCGCCATGTGGTGGGCGCGCAGCGCCACGAACTGGAACGCGGCCTCGTTGCCGAGCGCGAGGCCGTGCTCTTGCGCCTGCAGGCCTTGCTGTCGGCACCGGTACGCGCCGAATGGCTGGCGGTGGTCAATATCGCCGCTGCGAATCTTGCGCAGCCGCCGCTCGCCGCGCTGCCCGCTGCCGGCGATGCCGAAGGCTGGGCGGCGCTGGTGCCGCTGCTGCTGATCAAAAGTAACGAGTGGCGCAAGTCACTCAACAAGAACGACGGCTTTCCGGCGGGCGCTGCACACGCCGAAGCCAAGCAGCGTGCGCTCGCGCTGATCGACAGCCTCCGGGGCAACGATGCGTTGCGCCTTACGCTCGCCGCCATACGCGTGCTGCCGCCGCCGGCCTATACCGAAGCGCAGTGGGCCATTCTCGAAGCGATCATGGGCCTCCTGAAGCGCGCCGTGCTCGAACTCAAGTACGTGTTCCAGTCGCGCGGGCAGGTGGACTTCACCGAGGTGTCGCAGCGGGCGCTGCAGGCGCTGGGTGATGCCGACGGCCCCACCGACCTGGCATTGCGCCTCGACTACCAGATCAGGCATTTGCTGATCGATGAGTTCCAGGACACCTCTATCAGCCAGTTCGAGCTGGTGTCCCGCCTCACCGCCGGCTGGATGCCCGGCGACGGGCGCACGCTGTTTGTGGTGGGCGACCCGATGCAGTCGATTTACCGCTTTCGCGAAGCCGAGGTGGGTCTCTTTTTGAAGGCGCGCGTCGAGGGTATAGGCAGCGTGCCGCTCGAATCGCTGCAGCTTGCCGCCAACTTCCGCTCGCAGGCGGGCCTTGTCGATTGGGTGAATAAGGCCTTCGCTACGGTGATGCCGAAAACCGAAGACATCGCCGCCGGCGCCGTGCCCTACAACGCCTCGCAGGCGGTGCACGCCGCGCTCGATGGCGCCGCGGTCAGCGTGCATCCGCAGCTTAAAGAGGCCACCAAGCAAAATATCGGCGATGCCGAAGCCGCCACCGTGGCGCGCATTGTCAAAGACATCTTCGCCGCCGCGCCCAAAGCATCCGATGTTTCCGGCGCCACTGCAATCAGGCGCCACAGCATCGCCATCCTGGTGCGCGGCCGCAACCACCTGCGCGAGATCGTGCCGCGCCTGCAGCAGGAGGGCATTCCCTTCAGAGCTATCGAGATCGACCGCCTCGACGCGCGCCCGGTGGTGCAAGACCTGCTCGCGCTCACACGCGCACTCGCCCACGAAGGCGACCGCCTCGCGTGGCTTGCCGTGCTGCGCGCCCCCTGGTGCGGCCTGACGCTCGCTGACTTGCATGCACTTGCGGTGGCCGAGCAGCCGCAACCGGCGCCGGTCGCCGCGGCACCGGTGACCGAAGAACAAAGCCTCGCCCTCCTCATGGCACAGGCCACCGCCGAAGAAACCGATGACATCGACGACGAGCCATTCGCCGCAAACCCGCGCCAGTCGGCCTTCTCCAGCCATCAGGGTCGCACCATCCGCGAACTGATGCACGATGTATCACGCCTTGCAGCGTTGAGCCCTGACGGCCGCGCCCGCCTTGAGCGCGTGCGCGCCGTGCTCGAGGCCACGCTCGCCGCGCGGCTGCGCGCCAGTCTGCGCGAGCAGGTCGAGGGCGCATGGCTGGCGCTGGGCGGCCCGGCCTGCGCCGCCGACACCGGCCTTGCCGACGCCGAAACCTATCTCGATCACCTCGAAGCCAAGCAAGAGGCGGGCGCCATCGCCGACTTTGCCGCCTTCACGCAAGGCCTCGACAAGCTCTTTGCCGTGCCCGACGTGGCCGCCGGCGACGACGCGGTGCAGGTGATGACCGTGCACAAGTCCAAGGGCCTGGAGTTCGACCACGTCATCGTCCCGGGTCTCGGTGCCAAACCGCCCACCGACAAGAAAAAGCTTTTCCTCTGGATGGAGCGCCCCCGGTCCATGGGTCGCGCCAGCGACACGAACCTCCCCTCGCCCCTGGCGGGAGAGGGGCCGGGGGAGAGGGTGAGTGCAAGCTACCAAGCATCGTTTAACGAGAGGGTGAATGCCAGCCTCGGCACCGACCTCCTCCTCGCCCCCGTAGAAGAAACCGGCGCGACCGCCGACCCCATCTACGCCTGGCTCAAGCAGCTCGCCGCCGACAAGGCCTCGCACGAAGACGGTCGCCTGCTCTACGTGGCCGCCACGCGCGCCAAGCAACGCCTGCACCTCTTGGGTGAAACCCGCCTCGCCAGCGACCAAACTCCCGCCAAGCCCGCCGCCCGCAGCCTGCTCTCAAAACTCTGGGACATCGTCGAACACGACTATGTCGCCGCGGCCCGCCAAGCCGTCCCTCTCCCCCTCGACGGGGGAGAGGACAGGAGAGAGGGTGAAAGCGAGCCCAGCACGACCAAGCCCATCGACCAATCCCTCCACCGCCTCACCGCCAACTGGATCACCCCGGCCCCACCCGCAACCCTCGTCTGGATCCCGCCCGCCGAACCTGCCCGCAGTCAGGACGTCAATCAGGACGCCATCGAATACTCGTGGGTGGGCGAAACCGCGCGCTGCGTCGGCAATGTCGTGCACCGCTGGCTGCAGGTGATCGCCGAAGCCGAACGCAAGGGCTGGACGCCAGAGCGCGTCGGGGGCATGCGCGAGAGCTTCAGCAACGAACTCGCCGCACTGGGCGTGGTGAGCGCCGAACGCGAGGCCGCCACCGCGCGCGTGAACAAGGCCCTCAGCAACGCGCTTACCGACGAGCGCGGCCTCTGGCTGCTCGGCCCGCAAACCGACGCGCGCAACGAATACCGCCTCACCGCCATGTTAAACGGCGAACGCCGCCAGCTTGTCATTGACCGCAGCTTCACCGACGCCGATGGCAAACGCTGGATCATCGATTACAAGACTGGCGGCCACGAAGGAGCGGACAAGGAAGGCTTCCTCGACAGGGAGCAGGCGCGGTATAGCGCGCAGTTGGAGCGCTATGCCGAAGTGCATGGGGTGACAGACACGCAGCTGGGCCTGTACTTTCCGGCGCTGGAGGGGTGGCGGGAGTGGGAGAACCCTCTGCAGCAGGTCGCACCGGATATTGACTCGGAGTAAACTGTATAAATGAAAGTACATGAGCTCATTTCGCTCATTGAGGCCGACGGGTGGATTCAGGTGCGAATGAAAGGCAGCCATCGTCAATTTCATCACCCGACAAAAACGGGTACCGTAACGGTTGCCGGCAAGTCGAGCATAGATATCCCGCCCGGAACGCTTAGCAGTGCCCTCAAGCAGGCTGGTTTGAAGAAATAGGAGTGATTGCCATGCGATATCTCGTGGTTGTTGAAAAAGGGCCTTCATCTTTTGGTGCCCACGTCCCGGATCTGCCCGGTTGCGTCGCCGTTGGGGGGACGAAGGAAGAAGTGCTGTCGCTCATTCGCGAGGCCATCGAGTTTCATCTCGAGGGCATGCGCGAAGACCGTACCCCCATTCCCCAGCCCTCAAGCCAAGTCGAATATGTCGAGGTTGCTGCCTAGTCTGCAGTTGCCGACCGACTGTTTAACGGTGCACCCTCGCAAGTCATGCAAAGACGGAAAGCCACGGCCAATATTGTGAACGGAATGCGTGCCATCCACCCCGGCGAGGTGCTGCGCGAGGAATTCCTCCTGCCCCTGTGGCTTACGGCCAACGCACTTGCAATTGCCTTGCAGGTGCCTGCGCCGCGCATCAACGACGTGGCCCGTGAAAAGCGTGGCGTATCGGCCGACACGGCGCTGCGCCTGGCGCGTTACTGTTGGCAACAGCGCCGAGTTCCGGATGGGGTTGCAGGCCGATTACGACCTGAAAACCGGCGCGCGCGCACTCAAGGCGGCACTCAAGCGCATTCATCCGCATAAGGACTTGCAGTCGGCGTAAAGTGCTCTGGCTGCTCGGCCCGCAAACCGACGCGCGCAACGAATACCGCCTCACCGCCATGCTAAACGGCGAATGCCGCCAGCTTGTCATCGACCGCAGCTTCACCGGCGCCGAGGGAAAACGCTGGATCGTCGATTACAAGACCAGCAGCTGCGAGGGGGGCGGACAGGGAAGGCTTCCTCGACATGGAGCAGGCGCGCTATAGGGCACAGTTGGCGCGCTATGCCCAAATGCGTAGAGCTATTGATATACACCTCGGCCTCTACTTCCCGCTGCTTGGGGAGGGAATGGAGGAAAGAATCTCAATCTGCCCCTGTTTAATTACGCAACGGTCCCTGTATCGAACAGCCGACTGATCACCGGCCAGTATTCGTCGCCGTGCCCGGCCGCGATGGCCTTCTCAAACAGCCCATCGACGTCGTGTCCCCAGCGCGCATCCAACCCAACGCTGTTCGCCAATTCGATGGCGTAACGCATGTCCTTGCGTGCGTATTCAACCGAAAAGCTGCGCAGCGGAAAATCGCGCAGTGCGATGGCCTTGATGCCGTGGTGGCGTACGGCAAAGCTGTCTGCCGATCCCTTGGACAAGACCTCGAACAGCAGTGCCGGCGCGATACCCGAGCGCTCGCCGATCGCAGCGGCCTCGGCCAGTGCGGCGCCGGCCTGGTACAACAGATAGTTGTTGAGAATCTTCACGACCTGGCCGCAGCCCACGGCGCCGCACAGCGCGATGTCGGTGGCAAAGGTGGCCAGCAGCGGTTTCACGCGTTCAAATATTTCCGGCTCAGCACCCACCATGCAGGAGAGGGTGCCCGCTTCGGCGGCCAGCCGGGAACGTGCTACCGGGGCGTCGATAAATTGCACCCCCTTGGCGGCAAAATCACCGGCCAGTTCACGCGTGAGCTTTGCGGGCGAGGTACTCAGGTCAACCACAATCTGGCCGGGTCGGGCACAGGCCAGCAGTCCGCCTTGCTGATGCGACAACTGGTGCACCACTTCGCCGGAAGGCAGGGAAAGGAAGATTACCTGGCTGTCTTGCGCAAGCTTTGCAATGTCGGCAACGCTTTCCACCCCCTGCGCTGCCAGTCGCTTCAGCGGCTCTGGCGAGAGGTCATTGGCCCGTATGCGCAGTTGTGTTTTGGTGGCGAGGTTGCGGCACATCGGCTCGCCCATTACGCCCAGTCCGATGAAACCGACGTCCTTGATTGCTTCCATTGCTTATCTCCAAATGCGTCAGGGCTGCGTTATCGAGGTGCCGGCGGGCCGCTACGATTGGACCCGCTGATTGCGGAAGCGGTTGATCCCGCGCGACGCGATGGTCCTGGCTGGTATTTATTCGAGCGTGAGTTTGCGCTCGGCGACGACGCGTTTCAGCAACTCGTAGTCGGCCTTGATCTCGGCGGCAAACTCTTCGGGTGTGCTCGCCACGACCACCGACCCGGTAGCTTCAATGCGCGGGCGCAGGCCGGGCTCGTCGAGGGCTTTTCTGGTGGCGGTATTGATCTGGTCGACAAGATTCCTTGGCATGCCCTTGGGGCCCAGGATGCCGTAATGCGCCATGCGGCTCAGGCCCTCGACGCCGACTTCCTTGAAGGTTGGCACGTTGGGCAGTTCCTTGAGGCGTTGCGGCGCGCATATGGCGATGGGGATCAACAGGCCTTCCTTGACAAAAGGCAGCAGCGAGGGCGGCGCGTCGTAGGCAATGGCCAGTTGACCCGCCACCACGTCCTGCACGGCCGGGCCGGCGCCGCGATACGGGATGTGCGTGATAAAGGCGCCGGTCGCGCTCTTGAAGTATTCCATTTGCAAATGAAGAATGCCGCCGGTGCCCGACGATGCATACGAGTAGCGGCCCGGGTTGCGCTTGATCTCGGCGATGAAATCTTTGTAATTGCGGGCCGGGAAGCTCGGATGGATTGCCACCATGTGCGGTGAGGCGGCCACGTTGATGATGGCCGTTACGTCGGTCACCGGGTTGTAGGGCACCTTGGGGTTGATCGCCGGGTTGGCGGCGGTGATTGACGGCGAGACCATGGCGAGCGTGTAGCCGTCAGGTGCGGCGCGCACCATTTCCATGGTGCCTATGGCGCCACCGGCGCCGCCCTTGTTCTCGACTATGACGGTTTGCCCCAATTGTTTGCCGAGTGCAACGGATATGGCGCGCGCCATGAAATCCACGGTGCCGCCGGGGGCGAAGGGAACGATCAGTCGCACTGGCTTGTTTGGATAGGCCTGTGCCTGGGCTTGCGCATGGCGGGACAGCACCGGTAAAAGCAAGGCTGTGGCGGCGAGAAATTCCCGACGTTTCATGTTTATCTTCTCCTGCATGAATCAGATTTTAAAATGGCAATCGCCTGGAAATGACCGCCTGGCCTTGGTTTCCAGCCGGTGTGCGGCGTCAGTTCGGTTTCACCCCGGCATCGGTGACGAGTTTTTGCAAAAGGCATAGTCGTATTTCAGCTAATCGCCAAAATGCTCCGGCGTGTGCAGCGGCGAGGGCACGATGCCGAGCGCTGTGAATTGATCGAGTACCGGCTTGTCCGGGTTTCTGAAAATCGCGGCAATCGCGCCCTGTCGTTTGTCCAGCACCGGCTTGGGCCGGTCGGCGGGGCCGAGCAGGCCGTGCCAGATGGCGACCTCGTAGCCGGGCAGATCGGACGCGGATCGGCGAGACAGTTCGGATTAAGACCCCTGCGATCATCAATGCCCACCTGTTTCAGATCATTCAAGACAGGCGGCAGAAACATCGAAGCGACACTCATTTAGGGGCGGTGCACTGGATACGCCCGCCGTTGGTCAGACTGTCGCTCACAAAATCCATACTCCGCACGTCAAACCCAGCGAATGCGACGTCGATCGCGCTGCGCGCCCGACGGGCGAAGGCATGCTATTTAATAAGTCCGCACGCAACTCTTGGACCGGAATTGCCGGCTGGCTGAGACTTGTAATCATCGGGGTCACGATGGACAACAACAGCCCTACCTAATATTCCATTTGAACCATTATTAATAGCAAATCCACTTAACCTGGCTGAATAGACTGCATTGCCATTAGCATCAGATTTAATGTTGGGCATATCTCCAGCATGACTTACACCACTTCCTGGCATGCCGTGGGTTTTTGCATCGGGGTTAAAGTGTCCGCCCGCACTGGTGGCATCAGGGGCAGAGCAGTCGCCTTTTTCATGCACATGAAAGCCTTGCTCGGCATTGGGCTTCAAACCGGAAAAATTTGCATTGACCAGCACATCGTGTCCTCGCGATACAAAATTAACTATACCTTTTACATTTGATCCTGAGCGTGAATCCAGGGTGGCAGATGCTTTTTCTCCTGCGCCATGTTCCATTGACTGACAAGCCACCAATGACAAAACAGCAAGAACGCTTATTGTGAAAGAAATACTTTTAATCATGGCGCGTCTCCCTTAATTTACATTGAGTGAAATCTGATTTATTCCCACATATATTTTTTAAATAGAAGCCGTATTCATAGGTTTATTAGGGCTAATTATCCATTGCAGGTGGATCCGGCCTATGGCTTTGGGCTTGGATAAATAGTGTGCGAAAGATATTTTCCATCTTTACTCACCCGCGCTAGAACCATGTCGCCCACATCGACTGCTTTACCGGTGTACCCCTGAATATTGACATGATGCGTGACAAAAATAATAGGCGCTCTTGACTGCCTGCCCAATGTATCTTTGACGAGCGCCTCCAGTTCTTTGGTTTGATTCTTTTCTAGGCTCATATCATCGAAAAATGAGCCTAGTGCCGGCTCAATTTTTACAGGCCCCTTATTTATAAGATTTGCAGTTTCTAAACATCGACACCACGGGCTACTAAAAACTTGAGCTTTTTGAATGCCTTGATTGCTTAGCCAAGCACCAATTGCCTTGGATTGATTTTTGCCATACTCACCCAAGTTTCGTTGAGTGTTGCACTGGCCTATTACATAACCTATTGGATCTCCGTACCCGGGAGCGTCAGCATGCCTCATTAATAAAACATGTTGCCCATCTTTTAGATCGTCTACGAACGCCGCCTGCGTTTGGTGTATTGGCAACAATAAAAGTCCAATACATAGAATTAAATGGGTCAAATTAATAATCATTTTTCTCATTTTAATCCACGCTGTGGATTTCCACTGAATTGGGCGCCGGTGTTTTCATTGAATTTTGAGCCAGCATGCGAGGAAAAACTCTGCCTAACAATACGGAAAGCGAGGATATTTCCAAGCCGAAACTGGCTCACATTTCGATGGAAACCAGCCCAATAAATCGCTCAGCTTGAGGCGAAAATCAACATTCACCTGACCGATTGCCTGGTCGATGGTGGAGATCGCGTTCTGCGCACCCAGTACCGAGCTCAGGTCCAGACTGGAGACTGCCGTGCCCGGGGTTGCTGTCGCCACGGTGTAAGCCGCGGATGCCATTGTCAGTCTCTGTTTAGGCCTGAATTTGCGGATACCGAACCCGCGGCATTTAATATCGGCAATCAACCAAACGTCAGATCAGTACTCCTACAGGCTCGCTTAGGTTAGTCCATTTCAAAATTCGGCGCGCGGCGCGGTGCCGTCTATGCGCCGGGCTGTCTTGCCGCGGGGCAGGTTCTATGTGCCGGCGTCGTCCGTGACAGCAATGCAATCGATTTCTATGTCGAAGGGCCAAGGCCAAGACCCGACGTTGACAAAGGTGCGGGCGGGCGGATCCTTGGTGAAATATTTCGCATAAACTTCATTGACGATTTCAAAATAGCCGGCGTTGGTGACATATACCGTGCATTTGACCACCTGCTCCATTGACGAACCGGAGGCCTCAAGGCGGCGCTTGAGACCCTCCAGCACCAGCTCGGTCTGGCGCCTTATATCGCCAAACGCGATCTTTGCGCTGCCCGCTTCACGCGGCGGCGTTCCCGATACAAAGACGAAACCGCCGGCTTTTACCGCGGCAGACAGCGGCGTTGAAGACAACCCCTTGTCGATGTTAACGACTTCCTTTTTCATACCGTTCCCTCTGAGCGGAGTCCAATTTAGTGGACGGGCAAGTTGCTTGGATTATGCCGCAAGATTGTTTCTTGCCGGCATAAAGCTGGTTGGCGAAGTCGGCGGGTACCTGATTGCTGATTTTCGCATGACGCCGAATACGCTTGTCAAACACCTCGATGTATTCAAAGACCACCTGCCTGGCTTGCTCCCGGGTAGTGAAGCAATAAT
>CAMDRY010000098.1 GCA_945906975.1 Bordetella parapertussis
TGACCTGCATCCCTCGTACTTCGGCAACGTCGTCAAAGCCATGGGCAGCGCAAAGCAAGGCTATCCGGTGGTGACCCGCGTGCTGGGCAAGCACGCCCCGGCCAGCAAAGCGGACAACGCCGCTTTCTTTGCCGCGCTGGCGGGCGACCTGCTCGCAACGGTCGACCGCGTCGAACGCCTCACGCCAACAATTGTTGAAATCGTGCTCAAGGCGCCGCTCGCGGCGCGAAAATTCCGCCCCGGCCAGTTTTACCGCCTGCAGAATTTTGAGACCCTGTCCCCGGTAAGCCACGGCACGCGGCTGCAAATGGAAGGACTTGCGCTCACTGGCGCATGGACCGATCCTGACAAAGGTCTGGTGTCGACCATCGTTCTGGAAATGGGAGGATCGGCCGATTTGTGCGCCATGTTAAAGCCAGGCGAACCAGTCGTATTGATGGGCCCGACCGGAACACCAACCCATATCGCACCGAATGAGACGGTGATCCTCGTCGGCGGCGGCCTTGGCAATGCCGTGCTGTTCTCCATCGGACAGGCTTTCCGCACCCAGGGATCGAAGGTGCTTTATTTTGCCGGATACAAGAAAGTCATAGACCGCTACAAGGTCAGGGACATCGAGGCTGCAGCAGACGTCATTGTCTGGTGTTGCGACGAACAGCCCGGGTTCACGCCGGGGCGCCCCCAAGACCGGTCTTTTGTCGGCAACATCGTCCAGGCCATGGATGCGTATGCCTCCGGACGACTTGGAAGCCCCGAGCTCGCCATGACCGAGGCCGACCGCCTCATCGCCATCGGCTCCGATCGCATGATGTCAGCCGTTGCCCGCGCCCGGCACGAGGTGTTGAAGCCGCACCTCAAGCCGCATCATTTCGCCATCGGTTCAATCAACTCGCCAATGCAGTGCATGATGAAAGAAATCTGCGCGCAATGCCTGCAACCCCAGCGCGATCCGCATACCGGCAAGATCAGCTATGTCTTCTCCTGCTTCAACCAGGATCAGGACCTCGACTGCGTCGACTTTGCCGGATTATCCGAACGCTTGACGCAGAATTCACTGCAGGAAAAGCTGACCAAGCAATGGCTCGCCTACTGCATGCCTGATTTGAAAAAGCAGCGCAGCCTGGTCTGATTAAAAGCGCATCTTCCGGCGTAGCGATTCGAAAGCCGCCTTCGGCTAGGCGCCAAGCAAGCACTGATCAAGTCCTGCAAATAAGAGTCCCTTGACAAGCTTCCCTCTGACCTGGTGGATGAAGGGGCTTGTCCCCTTTTCAGTGAATCCCTGATTATTTTCCGGCCGAGAGCATAGCCCGCGAGGTACATAGGCGACGTCAGTCCTTGTGCTTGCGCAGATGATTGAGCACGACCTCGGTGATATGGGCAAGGTGATCCGCTTGCGCGACCGGCGACATCAGATCGCGTCCCAGCACGGTCGAAAGGGTGTAGCGATTGGACAGATAAAAGTAGCCCAGAGCCGCGATCATGATATAGATCTGGCTTGGATCCAGGCCGCTCCGAAAGACCCCGCATTCCTGTCCGCGCACCAGCAGCGCCCGCAGCATGCCCAGCGCAGGAGATACCAGGTCGGTGAGGTGCTTTGACTTTTTCAGGAACTTCGCCTGATGCTGGTTCTCGGTGTTGAGCAGCCGGATGAATTCAGGATGCGCGACGTAATAACTCCAGGTGAACTCCACCAGACGCGATATCCCGGGTATCGGCTCAAGGTGATCGAGCCTTAATTTGCTCTCCGCGCGCCAGAACCCCAGATAAGCCTCCTCGAGCACGGCAACGAACAGCTTGTCCTTGCTGTCAAAATAATAGTAGAGCATGCGCTCGTTGCTACGCGCCCTGGCCGCGATCTGATCGACGCGCGCCCCGCCCAGCCCATTGCGCGCGAACTCGGTGGTGGCGGCGGCAAGGATGCGTGCCTTGGTGCGGTGCGGATCGCGCTTCACCTTGTCTGCTGCCACGGTCTTGCATGGAGCGGGTTGGGCCATTTTTTGCAAATTTTTCTTTTCGGAAACGGACTCGGAAAATGCTGCCGATGCTGAGATTGTCGGACTGCCTGTGCATTAGTTCCAGCAGTTTAGCCGAGCATCACCTGCCGCATCGCCCGGCACTCCCCTAGCGGCTGCCTGCAATCTGCAAAAGCTGTGAGGCGAGACCTGGATTGAGTTTTACGAGTCGCTCATGGATGGCAGCCAGTTCGGCGCGTCTGCCGGTGCGCGCATAGCTCACGCCCAGACCGTACCAAGCGTCGGCCATACCCGCGTCAAGACCGATCGCCTGCACGTAGCTCGGGGCCGCGCGTTCGTAAAGATTGATGTCCCGATAACTCTCGCCGAGCAGGAAAAAGCTCATTGCCGAATCAGACTTGATCAGCAACGCCTGCTCGATGGTGCGTATGGCACGCTCGGGTTCGTTGATGGTGCGATACGACTGTGCGAGCAGGTTCCAGGTGTAGATATCGTCCGGGCTCAGGCGTATAGCCGTCAGGTAGCAGGGAATCGCCTGCACGTGCTGGCCCATTTGCGTGTTGGCGAACCCGGCAATCAGCCACCAGTCGTGGCTATTGCCGTCACGCTGCAGCTTGCCCTGGGCCAGCGTGAGGATTCCCGGCCAGTCGTTTTTGGCCTCAAGCTCGGAAATACGCCGCACATTGGCATCGTCGGCGTGGCCGGACAGCTTGCTTGCCACGTTAACCCCGGTACTGATCAGCGACAAAGCGGTGCAAGCGCCCAGGGCAAGCATGACAATCAGGGCAGACGCGGCACCGGCAAGCCGCGCCACAAGCAAGCGCGGCGCTTCAGACCTTGTTTTGATAGACGTAGGCCTGCTGCTTGACCTCGGATTCACTGTCGCGGCGCAAGGCATCAGGATCCGCCTTTTTGTCCCACCACATCGCGCGGCCCTTTTTTTGTTCTTCGACAATCTGCGGCTTTTTCGCCAACAGGTCGCGCATGAACAGGGTGATTTCGGATTCGTAATTACGATTCATGGCGGTGCTTCCTGGGTTATGCAATGGACGCGTCGTGCAATGCGCTGATTATAGCGCGTCACACAGCTTCCGCCCCATGCGCCGGGACCTAAGTCCGGAGAAGATCGACCGGCTGGAAACGCCCGCCCAGAGCGGCTTTTGCGTCGTTGCCCCACCACTTTTCCAGAACCGTGGCATAGAGGCTGCGAAAATCAATGCTGTGGACGAGATTGCCGTTGTCCAACCGGTCCAGTTGCGGTGCCGGACCATACAGCCCGCCGCGAACCTGGCCGCCCATGGCGAAATGGCTGTTGGCGGTGCCATGGTCGGTGCCGTTGGAATTGTTTTCCGCTGCGCGGCGCCCGAATTCGGCGTAGGTCATCACCAGTGCCGAGTTCCAGCGGTTGAGTTCCTGCAAGGCCGCCTTGAACGCGACCAGGCCCTCGGCCAGTTGCTTGAGCAGGTTGGCCTGTTGTCCCGGCTGATTCTGGTGGGTATCAAAGCCATTCAAGCTGACCCGCACCGCGGCAACGCCAGCCTGACTGGCAATCACCTGCGAGGCTGTGCGCAGGGCGTTGCCAAACTCGCCATTGGGAAACTCGGTGCGCAGTGGCGCACCGGCGCCAAGCTTGCCCGCGGCCTGGACGATCTCGCCTTCGACCTTGAGAATATGCGAGAGCGCCGCGTTGCCGCGCTTCGCCGATGGCGTGGCAAGCCGCGACTGGCGCAGGAACTGTTCGGTGTTGCTCAGCGCGACCGCGCGTGCTCCACCTGCAAACGGCCCCATCTCCTGGCTGCCCACCACTACGCCGTCTGCGACATAGCCCGCGGGAACCGGGTTGGCGGCAAACGCGCGCGCCAGCCAGCCTTCAGTGAGGTACTGCTCGCTGCCGGAGGCCGTGTCCCATATCTCGATGGAACGAAAATGCGACTGATTGGGCTTGGGGTAACCGAGGCCTTGCACCACGGCCAGTTCTCGCCCCTGCCACAACGACATCAGCGCGCCAAGCGAAGGATGCAGTCCCACGCGGTCGGACAATTGCATCACCTCCTCGCGCTTGATGGCGATGCGCGGCCGCAGGCGGTAGTAGTTCGGATCGGCGTAAGGCACGACCGTATTGAGCCCGTCATTACCGCCTTTTAACTCCACCAGCACCAGCAGGTTGCGATAGCCATACGGCGCAGCGACGCCCGCGGCAATGGCCCCCGGCATCCAGGCGCTCACCACGGAGCCCGCCGCCAATCCAAGAAAGTCCCGTCGCAACATATTCATCTCCGGCTTATTTCAACTGAAATGCAGGATCGAGCACGAGCTGGCGCAGCCAATCCTTCTCCGCAAGCGTGCCCGGCGTCATCAGCGCATCGTCGACAGGGTCGGTGGCGAGCACCGCGCGCCGCGCCAGCGGCGCATAGCCGCCCAGCCCCTTGAACCATGCCGCGCTATCAAAATGAATGTCCGTCAGCGCGCGCACAAAGCGCTCGCGCCCCTCCTCGCCCAGCCGACCCTGGCCTTTGACCTTGGCGAAGTCCTTCATCCGCGCGCCGTCGGCCATCGCCTGGTTCGACATGGCCTGGGGCGGCATCTCCTGCGCGCGAAACAGTCGCTCAAGGAATTGCTTGCGCGCCAGCAAGGTGCTCGAATTGATCCACGCCTCGCCGCCGGGCCAGCCCTTGACGTTGGGCGGGGCAAACAGGTTCTGGCCAAGACTGGCGGTGACCATGGCAAAGGGCAGCGCATCACCGGTCTGGAACTGAAAACTGCGTACAGTTCCGACGACCAGGTCGGCCGGGGACTTGACCAGGCTGCCGCGCGCCTCCTGCGACCAGAACGCCGGAGACAGCAACAGCCAGCGCAGCGCGGTGCGCGTGTCATAACCGCTTTCACGAAAACGCGCGGCAATGCGCCTGACTTCGCGCTCATCGGGCAGCGGCGAGACGAATTCGCGCCACAGCTTGCGCGTGATGAATTCGGCCGTCGCCGGTCGCGCCAGCAGGATGTCGAGTACGGCGTCGCCGTCAAAGTTGCCGCTGGCGCCGAGCACCGTTTTCTGCCCCTCGTCGTGCAAGAAAGGCCGCCAGCGGTGTTCGCCGGTCTCCGGCTCGATGGACCAGCCGGTAAATGCGCGCGCGGCCTCGCGAATATCCGCCTCACCGTACTGGCCCTCGCCCATGGTGAACAACTCCATCACCTCGCGCGCAAAATTCTCGTTCGGCTGTCCCTTGCGATTGCTCGCCGAGTCGAGGTAAAGAATCATCGCCGGGTCCTTGGCGGCGGCGTGGAGCAAGGCGGCGAAATTGCCAAGGGCATGCTGGCGCAGCAACAGGTTCTGGCGATACATCAGCTGCACGTACCTGACTTTTTGCTGGCTGGAGACAAAGTGGTTGTGCCAGAACAGCGTCATGCGCTCGACCAGGGGCGAAGGCGTGACAATCATCTCCGCCAGCCACCAGCCGCGCAACTCAAAGCCGCGCCTTACCTGCTCCTGCTGGAAGGCCTTGCGCGCCGACTCTCCGGCATCGCGCAACTGCCGTGGCGGCGTGATGGCTTCGTTGACCCACGCCGGTACTGGCTGTGCTGCGACTGTCCTGGCGGGCCGCAACAGGCGCTCAACCGCCTGTTCGCGGGTGAGCATGGAGAATTCGGCGATTTCTCCCGGACTGGCGCCAAATCCGCTGCGATTGAGCAAATGCCGGGCTTCGTCAAATCCCATCCCGGCGCCGTTCGCGCGTACGCTAGGCGAAAAAACCAAGACGCCCAGACCGAGCAGCAGCACCCAGTAGCCAATACGCGTCAGTAGATATCTCATGTCATGGGAACCAAGACGGGGACGAAGGATATCGAAGCGCGTCGCCCTAGGGCCGCTGTGGCCGGCCCTGCCCCTGGCCTTGCCCTTGCCAGGATCGCTGTCCGCCCGACTGACCGCCGTAAATATCCCGCCCATGATCGCTGATGTCGCGGCGCAGTTGCTGGCGCTCGTCACTGCTCATCGAGCGCCTCTCGGTCTGGCGGTCGCGCTCATCGCGACGATCGGCGCGCTCGCGAACCGCGCGATCGCGCTCCGCCGGCGACATCTGTTGCCACCGCTGGCGATCGGGCGATTGCTGTGCCCCCGCCCACGTCGGGGCCAGAGCGAGGGCGCACAGCAAGGTGGCGACGATGTGGGCGTTCATGGTCTTTCCTTTGCCGCGAAGCGGCGATTTAACAAAAAAACATCCAATTGCGTGTTATCCGGGGCGACCGGGCTTTCCCGGTACAAGGAGAAAGACCCGCCCTCCAGCCTAACAAGCTTCCTTGCCAAGACTCCTCGTCAAGGTCTCGTCTGCTCTGTTGATGACGCATGGTAATACCAAGGTGTAAGCATACTGTTGAGAGGGGGGGGAAGTTTGTAAGAAATTGTTGCAAAGTCCACTTTGGCAACGCCTTGTTACCGGCGCCATCGCCTCGCCCTGTGGCACCGAACGGCCACTAGGGCTAGGATACGCACATGCCAGAAGCCAAAACAAAGATCCTCGTCGTCGACGACGACCTCAGACTGCGCGACCTGCTCGACCGCTACCTGGCCGAACAGGGCTTTGCCGTGCGCTCCGCAAGTGACGCCGCCGCCATGGATAAGCTGCTCGTGCGCGAACGCTTTGACCTGCTGGTTCTGGACTTGATGATGCCGGGCGAAGATGGTCTGTCGATATGCCGTCGCCTGCGCGGTGCCAAGAACATGGTGCCCATCATCATGCTTACCGCCAAAGGCGAGGACGTCGACCGTATTGTCGGCCTCGAAATGGGCGCGGACGACTACCTGCCCAAACCCTTCAACCCGCGCGAGCTCGTTGCCCGCATCAACGCCGTCATGCGGCGGCGTACCGATCCGCTGCCGCCGGGCGCACCCGGGGAGCAGGGCGAGGTCGAGTTTGGCGGCATGGTGGTCAATCTGGCCACTCGCACCCTCACCAAGAACGGCGTCGCCGCCGCGCTCACCACCGGCGAGTTTGCCCTGCTCAAAGTCCTGGTCACGCATGCGCGCACGCCACTGTCGCGCGACAAGCTGATGGAACTGGCGCGCGGCCGCGAATACGAGGTGTTTGACCGCTCCATTGACGTGCAGATATCGCGCCTGCGCAAACTTATCGAAGCCGATCCTGCCCATCCCACCCACATCCAGACGGTCTGGGGATTCGGCTACGTGTTCATTCCGGACGGCAAGCCCACTTAGTTTCGCGCCCAAGACCGCAGGCGGCCCGCAAGCAGGGGCGCAGCCTTACCTTCACTCCGCTCCGACCTCCGATGTCCCTCCTCCCCCGCTCACTGTTCTGGCGCACGTTTCTCCTGATCGCGCTGCTGGTGCTGGTGTCGACGCTGGCCTGGTTCCAGATTTTCAGCTTTTACGAGCGCGGACCGCGTATCCACCAGATCGCCCAGACGGTGGCGAGCGTGGTCAACCTGACGCGCACAGCCCTGGTGACCGCGCACGCGGAAAAGCGCCGCGACCTGTTACTGCAATTGTCCGAACACGAAGGCATCCGGATTTATCCGGTCGAGGACGATGAACACATCATTCTTCCCCCCGCCGATATGCCATCGATGCAAATGATCGCCGACGAAGTGCGCCTGCACCTTGGTGAAAAGACGCGCTTTGCCATGCAGCGCAACGGTGTTTCGGGTTTCTGGGTGACCTTTCGCGTCGAAGAAGACGAATACTGGGTGCGCCTGCCGCGCGAGCGCATCGAGCGCCAGGCGACGCTACAGTGGCTGGGCTGGGGCTCGGTGGCCCTGCTGCTCTCGCTGGCTGCTGCCGGCCTGCTGGTGTCGCGCCTGAGCCGGCCGCTCAAGGCCTTGTCGCGCGCCGCGACGGAAATCGGCCGCGGACGCCAGCCCGAACCGGTGGCCGAAACCGGACCGGCCGAAGTGGCCACCCTCACCCGCGCCTTCAACCAGATGTCGCGCGACCTAGCGCGCCTCGATGAAGACCGCGCACTCATACTGGCAGGTGTGTCGCACGACCTGAGAACGCCGCTTTCACGCATGCGCCTGGGTATCGAGATGAGCAACACCGATGAAGCGATGAAGGACGGCATGATCGCCGACATCGAGGAAATGGACCGCATCATCAGCCAGTTTCTCGACTTCGCCCGCGCCGACGGCGGCGAGGCTTTGTCTGAGCTTTCGATGGCAACGCTGGCATCGGAAATCGCCGACCGCTACCAAAAGCTCGGCCAGAAGATCAGCGCCAGTTGCACGCCGGTGCGCGAAGTGCCGATGCGGGCCATGGCCATGCGGCGGGTGATGAACAATCTTGTCGATAACGCCATGCGCTACGGCAGCGCCGAGGTGGAGTTACTGGTACGCGAAGATGCGATCGGCGTCATTCTCGAGGTGTGTGACCGCGGCCCCGGTATTCCCCCCGCCGATGCCGAACGGCTCAAGCAGCCTTTCACGCGCCTCGAAACCGCGCGCAGCGGCAAAGGCGGATCAGGCCTGGGACTGGCCATTGTCGATCGCATCGTGCGCGCCCACGGCGGCCGCTTCGACCTCCTGCCGCGCGAGGGCGGCGGCCTGGTTGCCCGCGTCAGCCTGCCATTTGAGAAATATCGCGGCAAGGCATGACCCGCCCCGATGTTCTGTTTCCGCACTCGCAGGATGGCTGGAAACCCTCGCCAGACGGGCATTTCCAGCCATTTAGCCCGAACTGAGCAGTCCGGTTTGAGGAATACCTGGAGCCTAGTCACCACCTGTAGATTCGAACCTGGCTTTCTCCAGCAGCACAACTGCCTCCGCGGCAATGCCCTCGCCACGCCCGGTAAAACCAAGAAACTCGGTAGTCTTGGCCTTGACGTTGACGTCCCCCGCAGCGATGCCGACATCCTCGGCGATGCGTTTCACCATTGCCGGAATGTGCGGCGCCATTTTCGGGGCTTGGGCGATGATGGTGGCATCGATGTTGACCACTGCAGAGCCGGCATCGCGCACCCGTTTTGCAGCCTCGCGCAACAGCACGCGGCTGTCGGCACCTTTGAACTTGGGATCGGTATCGGGAAAATGCCGGCCTATGTCGCCAAGGCCCGCCCCACCGAACAAGGCGTCGGTGATGGCGTGCAGCAGCACGTCGGCATCGGAATGCCCGTCCAGGCCCTTCTCGAACGGGATAGCAACCCCGCCGATAATGAGCTTGCGCCCGACCACCAGCGCGTGCACGTCAAAGCCCTGACCTATCC
>CAMDRY010000099.1 GCA_945906975.1 Bordetella parapertussis
CGAGATGGAGGTATGGGCGCTGGAGGCTTATGGCGCTGCATACACACTGCAGGAAATGCTTACGGTCAAGTCAGACGATATTTCCGGCCGGACCAAGGTCTACGAGAGCATCGTCAAGGGCGATCACAAGATCGAGGCGGGCATGCCCGAGTCGTTCAACGTGCTGGTCAAGGAAATTCGGTCTCTCGGCCTTGATATCGACCTCGAAAGATTTTAATTTGAATACGGAATTTCGCGCCTTCGCGGAAAACCGGTTGAAAGTTTGTACGTGCATCACGCCACTTTGGAGTGAAAGATGAAAGCACTACTTGATTTGTTCAGGCAGGTAACGCAGGAAGAAGAATTCGACGCGATTAAGATCGGGCTTGCCTCGCCCGAGAAGATCCGTTCATGGTCGTTCGGAGAGGTTAAGAAGCCGGAGACCATTAACTACCGCACGTTCAAGCCGGAGCGGGACGGCCTGTTTTGCGCCAAAATTTTTGGCCCTATCAAGGATTACGAGTGCCTTTGCGGCAAGTACAAGCGCCTAAAGCACCGTGGCGTGATCTGCGAGAAGTGCGGTGTCGAAGTGACGCTTGCCAAGGTTCGTCGTGAGCGCATGGGCCACATCGAGTTGGCAAGCCCCACGGCCCACATTTGGTTCCTCAAATCACTGCCCTCGCGTCTTGGCTTGGTCTTGGATATGACGCTGCGAGATATCGAGCGCGTGTTGTACTTCGAAGCCTACGTCGTTATTGACCCTGGCATGACGCCGCTCAAGCGCTGCCAATTGCTGACGGAAGACGATTACCTCGCCAAGGTTGAGGAATTTGGTGATGATTTCTCCGCCTCCATGGGCGCCGAGGGTATCCGCGAATTGCTGCGTTCGATCGATGTTGATCATGATATCGAGACCCTGCGCAAGGAATTAGAGACGGCGACCTCAGACACCAAGATCAAGAAAATTGCAAAGCGCCTCAAGGTGCTCGAGGGCTTCCAGAAGTCCGGCATCAAGCCAGAGTGGATGGTCCTGGAGGTGCTCCCGGTGCTGCCGCCGGAATTGCGCCCGCTCGTCCCGCTGGACGGTGGACGTTTTGCCAACTCCGATCTGAACGACCTTTACCGCCGTGTAATCAACCGCAACAACCGCCTGAAGCGCCTGCTTGAGTTGAAGGCGCCGGAAATCATCGTAAGGAACGAAAAGCGCATGCTGCAAGAAGCGGTCGACTCGTTGCTCGACAACGGTCGCCGTGGCAAGGCGATGACCGGTGCGAATAAGCGTCCGCTCAAGTCGCTCGCGGACATGATCAAGGGCAAGGGCGGACGTTTCCGTCAGAACTTGCTCGGAAAACGCGTCGACTACTCCGGCCGATCCGTCATCGTGGTGGGGCCGCAGCTTAAGCTGCACCAGTGTGGCTTGCCGAAGAAAATGGCACTTGAGCTGTTCAAACCGTTCATCTTCAACAAGCTTGAGATGCAAGGCATCGCAACCACCATCAAGGCGGCAAAGCGCGAGGTTGAGGCGGAGACTGCAGTGGTCTGGGACATCTTGGAAGAGGTGATCCGTGAACATCCGGTCATGCTCAACCGCGCGCCGACGCTGCACCGTCTCGGCATTCAGGCATTTGAGCCGGTCCTGATTGAGGGAAAGGCTATCCAGTTGCACCCGCTGGTTTGCGCCGCATTCAACGCCGACTTCGACGGCGACCAGATGGCCGTCCACGTGCCCCTGTCACTTGAGGCGCAGATGGAAGCGCGAACCTTGATGCTGGCATCGAACAACGTGCTGTCGCCAGCGAACGGCGACCCCATCATCGTGCCATCGCAGGACATCGTACTCGGTCTGTACTACGCTACTCGCGAGAAGATCAATGCGCGCGGCGAGGGGATGATGTTCTCGGATATCAGCGAGATGCTGCGCGCCTACCAAAGCGGCAAGGCGGAAATCCATGCGCTGGTAACGGTGCGGATCAAGGAATTCGACCTGTCGGAGTCTGGTGAAAAAATAGAGAAGACCACGCGGGTCAAGACAACTATCGGCCGTGCGCTGCTGTCGGAAATTTTGCCTCCCGGGCTGCCTTTCGAGTTTATCAACAAGGCGCTCAAGAAAAAAGAAATCTCCAAGCTCATCAACGCGTCTTTCCGCCGTTGCGGTTTGCGCGAGACGGTAATTTTTGCCGACAAGCTGATGCAGTCGGGTTTTACCATCGCCACCCGCGCCGGGTTGTCCATCTGTGTCGATGACATGCTCATCCCGTTGCAAAAGCACACACTGATCGATGCGGCGGAGCAAGAGGTTAAGGAGATCGAGGCGCAGTACACCTCGGGTCTGGTGACCGTGGGCGAGCGCTACAACAAGGTGGTCGACATCTGGGGGCGTGCTGGCGACCAGGTTGGCAAGGCGATGATGGACCAGCTTTCGACGGAAAATGTTATTGACAGCAAGGGCAAGACCGTTAAACAGGAGTCGTTCAACTCTATTTACATGATGGCCGATTCCGGTGCGCGCGGCTCCGCCGCGCAGATCCGTCAGCTTGCAGGAATGCGCGGGCTGATGGCCAAGCCCGACGGCTCAATCATCGAAACGCCGATTACGGCTAATTTCCGTGAAGGGCTTAACGTTCTTCAGTATTTTATTTCGACGCACGGCGCACGTAAGGGTCTGGCTGATACGGCTTTGAAGACAGCGAACTCCGGTTATCTGACGCGTCGTCTCGTTGACGTCACGCAGGATCTGGTTGTTATCGAGAACGATTGTGGCACATCGAATGGCGTGGCCATGAAGGCGTTAGTCGAGGGCGGTGAAGTGGTCGAGGCTTTGCGCGAGCGGATTCTTGGCCGGGTAACGACTGCTGAGCTGGTGCATCCGGAGACCCAGGATGTGCTCTACCACGTTGGGACTCTGCTGTCGGAGGATGAGGTTGAGCTCATTGAGCAACTCGGCATTGATGAGGTCAAGGTTCGCACGCCGCTGACATGCGATACGCGCAAAGGTCTTTGCGCGCAGTGCTACGGGCGCGATCTTGGCCGCGGCAGCTTGGTGAACGTTGGTGAGGCTGTCGGTGTCATTGCCGCGCAGTCTATCGGCGAGCCTGGAACCCAGCTAACCATGCGTACCTTTCACATCGGCGGTGCGGCATCGCGTACCGCTGTCGCGAGCCAGGTTGAGTCCAAATCCACGGGTATCGCGCATTTTTCGGCGCAAGTCCGTTATGTAACCAGCGGCAAGGGCGAAAAAGTGGTTATCTCGCGCACTGGCGAAGTGCTGATCACGGAGGAGGGCGGTCGCGAGCGCGAGCGCCATAAGGTTCCTTACGGCGCTACTCTGCACGTAGAAGATGGGAAGCCGATCAAGGCCGGTATGTTGATCGCCACTTGGGATCCGCACACCCGTCCGATTATTACCGAGTACGGCGGCGTCGTGAAACTCGAGAACGTCATCGAGAACGTGACCGTGATGAAGCAGACCGACGAAATTACCGGCCTGTCGACCCTCGTGGTTATCGACCCCAAGCAGCGGGGCAGCACCTCCAAGGGTGTTCGTCCGCAGGTCAAGTTGATGAACGACGAGGGGCAGGAGATCAAGATCGCCGGTACCGATCACTCGGTGAACATCACCTTTCAGGTGGGTTCGGTCATCACCGTCAAGGACGGGCAGAAGGTGGGCGTGGGTGAAGTGCTGGCCCGCATCCCGCAGGAGACATCGAAAACGCGTGACATCACGGGTGGTTTGCCGCGAGTGGCGGAGTTGTTCGAGGCGCGCTCCCCGAAAGACGCCGGCGTGCTGGCGGAAGTTACGGGTGCTGTTTCTTTCGGCAAGGACACAAAGGGCAAGCAGCGACTAGTCATTACCGACCTTGATGGCGTGGCCAACGAGTACCTCATTCCGAAGGAAAAACATGTTATGGCCCACGACGGCCAGATCGTGAATAAAGGGGAGGTTATCGTTGACGGGCCGGTCGATCCGCACGACATTTTGCGTTTGCAGGGTGTTCCTGCGCTGGCGCGCTACATCACCGATGAGGTGCAGGACGTTTATCGTCTTCAGGGTGTGCGCATTAACGACAAACACATCGAGGTGATTGTCCGCCAGATGCTGCGCCGTGTGCAGGTCGATGATTCGGGCGACACACGCTTCATTCCCGGCGAGCAAGTCGAGCGTGCTGATTTGTTTGCGGAGAACGAGCGTATGGAGGCTGAAGGAAAAAAACCTGCGACCTACAACCACATGTTGCTGGGTATCACCAAGGCCTCGCTGTCGACCGACTCGTTCATCTCTGCTGCATCGTTCCAGGAGACTACGCGCGTCCTTACGGAAGCGGCGATCATGGGCAAGAAGGACGATCTGCGCGGCCTCAAGGAAAACGTCATTGTCGGCCGCCTTATTCCGGCGGGAACCGGTTTGGCTTTTCACACCGCGCGTAAGAACGCGCCGGCGCCTGCAGTCGAGGAACCGGTTGAAGAGTCGGCTGGGAACGAGGAGGAGTCTGCAGCCAGTGTCTGATGTCTATTGGATGAAGTCGTAACCAGAAGGGCCGCGAAAGCGGCCCTTCTGGTTTGTGCCGGCGTTGCGCGATCCCTAATGGATAGGCGGCTAGGACGTGTTTAGCGTTGGGCTACGACAAGGTTCTCAAAGATGTGTTGCTTGTCGCGTGGCGCGCAACGCGAGTACTGTTGTGGGTAGGATACCGTCGCACCAAGCTCGGCTGCTGCGTGCCAAGCCCACCGTGGATCGTAGAGCATGCCGCGTGCAAGTGCGACCATGTCGGCCTTGCCGCTGGCAATGATTTCTTCGGCTTGCCGAGGATCCGTGATTAGTCCCACGGACATGGTTGTTGCTCCTGTTTCTTTTTTAATTCTCTCGGCAAAGGGCACCTGATAACCGGGGCTAAGCGGAATTCTTTGATTGGGTGAAATGCCGCCGGATGATGCGTCGACCCAGTCGCAGCCGCGTTCGGTCAGTACTAGTGCAAACGCAACGCTTTCGTCGAGCGTCCAGCCCCCGTCCACCCAGTCTGTGCATGAAATACGCACCCCCAGGGGCTTGTCTGCCGGCCACACGGCGCGAACCGCATCAAAAACCTCAATTGGAAAACGCATTCGGTTTTCGAGCGAACCACCGTAGTTGTCGGTGCGCCGATTGGCAATCGGGGACAGGAATTGGTGTAGAAGATAGCCGTGTGCGGCGTGCAATTCGAGGGCGTCTATGCCCAGACGTGAGGCGCGGTTCGCCGCGGAGGCAAAGGCGTTGCGAATGCGTTGCAACGCAGCATCGTCTGCAGCTGTGGGGGGCATCTCATTAGCGGCATGAGGAGCTGCGGAGGGCGCGAAAGTCTGCCAGCCACCCTTATCCTGGGGAATAAGGGAGCCGCCCTTCCAGGGAACATTGCTGGACGCCTTTCGGCCGGCATGACTTAGTTGGAGTGCCAGAGGCATCGCGGAAATGCGTCGAACCGATTCGAGGACGCCCCGCAACGCGGATTCGTTCTGGTCCGAAAAAAGACCAAGGCATCCAGGGGTGATCCGTCCCGCCTGTTCGACGGCGGTCGCCTCAATGCACAACAAGCCCGCGCCGCCGAGGGCCATTTGCCCTAGATGGATGCGGTGCCAATCATCCGCATTTCCCCCTTCAGCGGAATATTGACACATGGGTGAGATGACAATGCGGTTGCGCAGCGTGAGCTTGCGCATGGTCAAGGGGGTAAATAGATGGATTGGCATGCGTTATACGAACTAGAAAAAGGTAATTCGCTATTCTATCTGTTGAGAACGTCATTCCTGCGACCCGGTTTGAACCGGTCGAATCTGGGGATGGCTCTTACGAACAAGAGAAAAGCGGTAAGCTTGTTGACTGAGCATTGATTTTGTTTGTATAATCCCAAGTCTTTGATACCCACGGGGCGGCACGCCATTAGCATCGCGCGCCCCAGTTTTATTGGAAACCGAATTTTATGCCTACAATCAACCAGCTAGTTCGTAAGGGGCGTACCCGCCCGGTGACTAAGAGCAAGGTGCCAGCGCTTGGTCAGAGTCCGCAAAAGCGGGGTGTCTGTACGCGGGTTTATACGACTACGCCGAAAAAGCCAAACTCGGCGCTACGCAAAGTGGCAAAAGTCCGTCTTACTAACGGGTTTGAGGTTATTAGCTATATCGGTGGTGAGGGACACAACCTGCAAGAACACTCGGTTGTACTCATTCGTGGCGGTCGTGTGAAGGACTTGCCTGGTGTTCGTTATCACATGGTTCGGGGCAGTCTGGATACGCAGGGCGTGAAAGACCGCAAGCAAAGCCGTTCCAAATACGGCACTAAGCGTCCTAAGGCCGCCTAAGCCCCGCGTTACGAGACATGCGCAACAGCTGCGCCTCCAAATAACAAAGATTCGAGGAAGACTATGCCACGCCGCAGAGAAGTACCTAAACGAGTAATCCTTCCAGACCCGAAGTTCAGTAACACCGATGTCGCGAAGTTCGTCAATGTGTTGATGATCTGCGGAAAAAAATCGGTTGCCGAGCGCATTATGTACGGTGCCTTCGAGCAAATAAAAACGAAGTCGGGCAAAGATCCTCTTGAGGTGTTTGGTTTGGCTGTGTCGAACGTGAAGCCTATGGTTGAAGTGAAGAGCCGTCGTGTTGGCGGTGCGAACTATCAGGTTCCTGTTGAGGTGCGTCCGAGTCGCCGCATGGCCTTGGCGATGCGCTGGCTTCGCGAGGCTGCAATCAAGCGCTCGGAGAAGTCTATGGGATTTCGTCTTGCTGGCGAGTTGATTGAGGCTGCGGAGGGTCGTGGCGGTGCGATGAAGAAACGCGACGAAGTGCACCGCATGGCGGAAGCAAACAAGGCGTTCGCGCACTACAGGTTCTGATTTTTCTAGGTTTGAACGGGGGCGCCTTGCGCGCATCCCGATTTGAGGTATTTAAGGCAACAAAACGTGGCACGCAAAACCCCCATCGAGCGCTATCGGAACATCGGCATCAGTGCGCACATTGACGCGGGTAAGACCACGACCACCGAGCGCATACTGTTTTATACCGGTGTGTCGCACAAGATCGGTGAAGTGCACGACGGTGCTGCGGTAATGGACTGGATGGAGCAGGAGCGCGAGCGGGGTATAACAATCACTTCAGCCGCAACGACCTGTTTCTGGAGGGGGATGGACGGGAATCACCCCGAGCACCGGATAAACATAATCGACACCCCTGGGCATGTCGACTTCACGATTGAAGTTGAGCGCTCAATGCGGGTTCTTGATGGTGCCTGCATGGTCTATTGCGCAGTGGGCGGTGTACAGCCCCAGTCTGAAACAGTCTGGCGTCAGGCAAATAAGTACAAGGTGCCGAGGCTTGCGTTCGTGAACAAGATGGACCGGATCGGTGCGAGTTTTTTCCGTGTGCATGAGCAGATGAAGTCTCGTTTAAAGGCGAACCCAGTCCCGGTGCAGGTGCCTATTGGTGTCGAGGAAAAATTCGAGGGTGTCATCGATCTCGTCATGATGAAGGCCATTTATTGGGATGACGTAAGTCAGGGGATGAATTTCGACCGGCGTGAAATACCTCCGGAGTTGGCCGCAGAGGCGAAGTTGTGGCGCGAGAAGTTGGTGGCAGAGGCTGCCGAGGCTGATGAGACATTGATGGAAAAATACCTCGAAGGAGGGGATCTCTCTGTCGAGGAAATCAAGCGCGGTCTGCGTATGCGCACCATCGCGGGCGAGATTGTTCCGATGCTTTGCGGCTCGGCGTTCAAAAACAAGGGCGTCCAGGCAATGCTCGATGCTGTGATCGACTATATGCCGGCACCCGTAGACATTTCCCCTGTCAAGGGGCTGCTCGAGGACGAGCGGCCTGCGGTTCGAAAACCTGCCGATGACGAGCCCTTTTCGGCTCTCGCATTCAAGATCATGACCGATCCTTTTGTCGGCCAGCTCACGTTTTTTCGAGTCTATTCCGGAGTGCTGAATTCCGGTGACACCGTGTACACCTCCCTGCACCGCCGTAAAGAGCGTATTGGCCGGATTCTCCAGATGCATGCCAACCAGCCCGAAGAAATCAAGGAAGTCTGCGCGGGTGATATTGCCGCAGCGGTGGGGTTGCAAGATGTTACGACCGGTGAAACACTGTGCGATCCCGGCAAGGTCATAGTGCTGGAGCGTATGGTGTTTCCGGAGCCTGTTATGCACATTGCCGTGGAACCCAGGACCCAAAGCGATCAGGAAAAGATGAGTGTTGCCTTGCAGCGGCTTGCTCATGAAGACCCATCGTTTCGTATTCGTACAGATGAAGAGTCGGGGCAGACGATTCTTTCTGGCATGGGTGAGTTGCATCTGGAGATTCTGGTTGATCGCATGAAGCGTGAGTTCAGCGTCGACGCGAACGTTGGTGCGCCGCAGGTGGCTTATCGCGAAACGATTCGCGCGCAATCGGGCGATGTGGAAGGTAAATTCATCAAGCAATCGGGCGGACGGGGGCAGTACGCCCATGTCTGGCTTCGGATCGAGCCGCAGATATCCGGCAAAGGTTTCGAGTTTATCGATGCCGTGAAAGGTGGTACGGTTCCTCGCGAATATATTCCGGCGGTCAATCGTGGGCTTGTTGATGCACTGCCTAACGGCGTGTTGGCGGGGTTTCCTGTGGTAGAGGTCAAGGTAACCTTGTTTGGCGGTTCCTACCACGAGGTTGACTCAAATGAGAACGCATTCCGCATGGCGGCCACCCTGGCCTTCAAGGACGGTATGCGTCAGGCGTCTCCGGTGTTGCTCGAACCTATGATGGCAGTCGAGGTTGAGACGCCGGAAGAAAAAATGGGTGATGTCATTGGCGACTTGTCATCGCGGCGCGGTATCATCCAAGGCATGGACGACTTTCCAGGTGGGAAGGTGATTCGAGCCGAAGTGCCGCTGGCGGAGATGTTCGGCTATTCAACGACAGTGCGATCCCTTACCCAGGGGCGCGCAACGTACACCATGGAATTCAAGCACTACTCTGAGGCGCCGAAAAGCGTCGCAGAGTCAATCATCAACAAAAAGTAACGGGAATCCATCATGGCCAAGGGCAAATTTGAGCGTACGAAGCCTCACGTGAACGTGGGGACGATCGGTCACGTAGACCACGGCAAGACGACGCTGACGGCGGCGATAACGTCGGTGCTATCGAAGAAATTTGGCGGAGAGGCGAAAGCCTACGACCAGATTGACT
>CAMDRY010000100.1 GCA_945906975.1 Bordetella parapertussis
TGACGGCATGGCAGGTGAACTCGCGCCGAACTCACGCTGCGCCGGCATGATTTTGCCGCATGATTTTGCCATTGGCCTGGCCGACATCTGGCTAACTGGCCCCCCCTGGCAAACCCGCACTGCCGGCGCCGCTGAAAGTTCTGACTATCACCCTGCTTTAACAAGCTAGCCAATTCCTTTACCACCGGCGGCACACGCAGCCTCGCAAGGGTCGCCCACCTTGCATCCGACTGACTCGCCGACAGTGACTTTTTACGCCATCGTCATTGAATAAAAAGGATTTTGTATTCTCCGGGCAAATTGAACAAGGCGCCCTACCAATACTCGGGCTGGTGGCAGCGCCCGAATTTTGCACCGGAAAATAAGCGCGCAATGCCCCTTCCCCTGCAGGCGAGTCCCGCTGCCGTCAACCGAATCACGGAAACTGCGTTATTGGACTGCAGGGTAAAATTTATCATCGTTTGACCGCCCAGCTTGGTTCCATTCCACTCTATTTTTGAAAGAAATCCCATAATGAACAAGCTTCTCGCCGTACTCATAGCCGGTCTTTTCGCAACTTCCGTATTCGCACAGACCGCTGCTCCGGCCGCCCCTGCTGCCGCCAAAGCGGCTGCACCCGCCGCCGCCGCCGCGCCCGCCGCCGCCAAGGCCGATGGCAAAGCAGAAGCGAAAAAAGCCGCTGACGAAGCCAAAGCCGCCAAAGCCAAAGCCAAAGCTGACGAAAAAGCCGCCAAAGCAAAAGCCAAAGCTGATGCCAAGGCAGCCAAAGACGCCGCCAAAAAAGAAACCAAAGCACCCGCAGCCAAAGCTGATGCCAAGGCCGACGCGAAGCCCGCAGCCGCCAAGTAATCGACGGTCAGCAGCAATAAAAAAGACAGGTTCGCCTGTCTTTTTTTTTCGTCCGAATTTCAGTCTATGTCCGCGCCGACCAACCGACAGCACCGGACTTTGGTACAGTGCCAATCATCTGCAACACGGTCAAAGGCCTGAAGCACGCGCCACGCATTGCGATACTACCAAGGCCACCCGCACCACCGATTACCCATTGGCAAAGCACCCAAAGAACCATTGGCAATTTTGACAATGAAACACACTCCGCCCCCAAAATGCGCGATGGAGTCAACGCAATGAACCACCTTGCCCGCCTCAACGGCCCAGCCGATCCGTACGGTGGAGCCAGCGCATGAGAGTGCCGAGCATGTTCGGCACTGTTGGGCCTTTTGTTGCGACTATCGCCTTTGTCGCCATCGCGGCGTTCCTCGTGTTCGCCATCTACTTCACCCTGCTCGAACTGCAGTGGATCGCCTTTCTAACAGGCACCCTGTTCGCCTCCATGCTGGCGATGGTGTCACGCGCCACGCGTGCCGAGTTGGCCGCCGTCGACAGCGGCGCGAAATTCGCCGTGGCGCAAGATCGCCTTTCCAGCGAGACCAAAGCGCGGCAACATCTGGAATCACGACTGGAGTACGCCACCCGGCGCCTGCGCTACAGCGATGATATTTTTCCGGTCATGGTTGCCTACCACGATGCGCAGGGCATCTTCCGCTACCATAACCACGCCTTTCGCCGCTGGGTTGACCTGCCCGAGCACCACATAGACGGCCATCACCTGCGCGAAGTGCTGGGCAAGGCCGCCTACGCCGAAATAGAACCTGCCGTGGCGCGCGTCATCGCCGGCGAGGCGGTGCGCTACGAGCGCACGCAAAAAATGGCCAACGGCGCGCATGCGCGCCTGTCGGTGCAATTGCTGCCCGCTTCCGACGGGCACGAGTACGGCGACGGATTTTTTTCGATCATTTCCGATATCACACCGAACGGCGCGAGCGGCTCGAGCAACTCGAGCAGCAAGGAATTGGCGTCCATATCGTCGCGCACGTCGCAATTGCACTTCGACACATCTGTGGCCGAAGCGGCGACCGGGCTGCTCAATGTGCGCGAGCGCATGCTCTCCGCGCTGGAGCGCGACGAATTCGCCCTCTACCGCCAAACCATCACGCCGCTGAACCACGCCGCCGGACTGCACCGGCACTATGAGGTACTGATCCGACTGATCGAGGAAGAGAACCATCTGATCCCGCCAGGCGCGTTTTTACCCTTAGCCGAAGAAGAGGGCCTGCTGCCACAGATTGACCGCTGGGTGGTGTCACACCTGCTGCGCCACCTCGCCGGAATGCAGGCCGCCACGGGCATACCTGAACAGGCGGTGTATTTCATCAATATCGCAGCCGCGACCCTGCGTGACCAGGACTTTGCCGGCGACGTGGCGCATCAGCTTCGGACCACCGGCCTGCCCGGCTCGGCCATCTGCTTCGAGATTACCAACAAAGACCTGCTCGACAACCCGCACGATGCCGAACACCTCATCACCGCGCTGCGTGCATCCGGTTGCCGTATCGCTTTGAGCGGCTTTGGCCGCGACCGTGTGTCTGTCGCCCTGCTCAAGAGCCTGCCGCTCGATTTTGTCAAGATAGACGGCGGGCTCATTCTGTCCATGCTGCGCGACCCGGTTGCCATGGGTAAGGTCGAGACCATTAATCGCATTGCCAGGGAGCAAGGCATCAGGACCGTGGCCGAACTGGTGGAAGACCACGCCACGGAAGAAAAACTGCGCGAACTCAACATCGACTACGCCCAGGGCTTTGGCATTTCACAGCCGCGGCCGCTGAAAGACGCCCAGACCTGAAGCCCTGGTTTCAAGCTTGAGGCCTGCAGCGCGCGCCCGGCACCCGATGGAGAGCACCAGATCAGTCTGGAAAATTTCCGCAGAACCAGCTAATAAGGGGTAATTGCCCCACCACACCCGGCCAACGACCCTCGGAACGTGGCCATAAGCCACTGTTTTGCGGTGATTTTTTTGCAAGACTGGGCGGTCTTTTTGCGTTCCACAAAAAAATCGGCCGGTGAAGTTTTTAAGGCTTCACCGACCAGAAGGCGGGTCCAAGGAGGAGGAGGAAAACACCGCAGGACTCAAGATAACTTAATTTTTGATGCCACGCAACAATTTATTTTAAAATAAGGCATATATTTTCAGGCCATTGTTTTAATTGTTATTTTTATCACATTTTTTATACATTCCCACTTAGAAAATAAGGGAAATGCTGCGCACGCAACATTAAACCGTCTTCAAACACTACAGCGCTTGATCACGCCCCCTTGCACAAAAAATACGTTTCCTATCAGCAACTTACAGCCGGCCCTAACGCTCTTGCCAGGCGCTTTTTTCCATGCAATCGACATAAGCCTTGTAGGACGCCTCAGGGTCGCCGATCGCCGATCGCCGCTCGCATTGGCCGCGTCACGACAGCGGTAATGGTCCATATAAAAATCCGCCCCGCCCTTCTGCCGGCTGACGCAAGCCGGGAGCACAGGCACCACGCTGATTATCAGAAGAATCCGCAGCAACTTCATCTATGACCGTCTTGCCCGGTTGAGGTCGCTGATTATTATAATCACCAATAAAACGCCAGCTTGCGCTTTGACTAATATTCGCGCGTAGACTGCATAAAAATACGAAACAAATCCTGCTGAGGATAAAACATGAAGCAAGCATTACGCGCGCTGCCCCTTAGCCTGCTAACCGCCTTGTTCGCCACCGCGGCGCTGGCGCCCGCCGCGCAGGCACAGGGCTACCCGAGCAAGCCCGTACGCATCGTCATCGGTTACTCACCCGGCGGTTCAGCCGATGCCGGCATCCGACCGCTCGCGCGCGCGCTCGAGGCGTTGCTCGGCCAGCCCATGCTGGTCGAATACAAGCCGGGCAACGCCGCAGGGGTGGCCACCGAGTTCACGGCCAAGGCCGCGCCCGACGGCTACACCCTTTATTTTTACGACAGCGGTCCGCTCACGGTGGCACCGCACCTGCTCAAGACCGGCTACAACAGCGTGACCTCCTTCACCCACTTCGGGCACGTTTGCGGCAGCGGCAGCATGCTGGTGGCTCACCCCTCCACGCCATTCAACACGGTGAGCGATGTGGTGGCTGCCACCAAGCGCGATCCGAACAAATGGAGCTACGGCACCTCGGGCGTCGCCGGCCCCCACCACTTGTCTGGCGAATATTTCAAGAGCGCCACCGGCGCCAACCTGCTGCACATTCCATACAAGGGCGGCGGACCGGCCATGGCCGACCTGATGGGCGGACAAGTACCCCTGCTGTTCTCCTCACTCGGCCCGGTGGTAGGCGCAATCAAGACGGGCAAAGTGCGCCCCATCGCCGTAACCTCGTTCACCCGCTCGGCGGCCTTCCCCGACGTACCGACCATGGACGAGGCCGGGGTGAAGGGCTTTGACTCCAGCGCCTGGTACGGCCTGCTCGGCCCCGCGGGCATGCCACCCGAAGTGGTAGCGCGCATCAACCAGGCCATGGCCAAGGCGGCTGAGGACAAATCACTGCGCGAGCAAATCAACGCCACCGGTTGCGAGGTGGAATTTCTGAGCCCGCTGCAAACCGTGGAAAAAATCAAGCTTGACCTGGCCAAATGGGGCAAGGTCGTCAAGGATGCCAACATCAAGGCGGAATAATCCGCAGGCGCCCACATGATCCGTATCGAACAAATCGACCACATCGGCATACGCATCACCGACAAGACGCGGGCGCTCGCCTTTTACGCGCTACTTGGCTTCAAGCTCGAGCTCGAGGTCGGATTCGACGCGGTGATCATCATCAAGAACGCTGCCGGCGTGGAACTTAACCTCATCGTCAACGGCGTCGATGCCACCGGCGGCAAGAACATCCTGATGGACGTCGCCGAAAAACATCCGGGCCTCACACACCTTGCCTTCCGGGTGGCCGACATGAACGCCACCATCGCCACGCTGGAGAAAAACGACATCACCATCACCCAAGGGCCGGTGACATTTGGTGATGGGCATGTGTCGGTGTTCCTGCGCGACCCGGATCGCAACACCATCGAGTTGCGCGCACGCATGCCCGAGGGTGACGCAGAAAAAATCGCGGGCCTGGTTTTTTACGACCCGAAGGGCTAGCCTCCCGCTCGCCGTCACACCAAGCCGCCCAGACCAAACCAAAGAAGGCATCCACCATGAACATCATTCCCAGCGGCGATATCCTGGGTGCCCGCGTCGAAGGGCTTGACCTGTCGCAGGCGCTCAGCGACGAACAATTCAAGGCGCTAGAGGCCGCGCTAGGCCACCATGGCGTGCTCAGTTACCCCAAACAGGCACTGAGCTCGCAGCAACTGCGCGATTTCGCGGCGCGCTTTGGCACGCTCGAGATCAACGTCGCCGGCGCCTACCAGGACGCAAAGCTACCCGAGGTGATGATTCTTTCCAACAAGGTCGACGAAAACGGCAGGCCGCTCGGCCTGAGCGATGCCGGCCAGGACTGGCACACCGACATGTCCTACAGCAAGACCATCGCCTTTGCCAACGTGCTCTATGGCCTTGAAATCCCCCATCGTAACGGCGAGCCCCTGGGCAACACGGTGTTTTGCAACATGCACGCCGCCTACGACGAGCTGCCAGCCGAGCTGAAAATGCGCCTCGATGGCATGACCATCACGCACGACTTCGCCAAGTTCTGGGAAAAAATGCGCGCCGAGCGCGGCAGCACACGCCCGCCCCTCAGCGACGCGCAGCGCCGCGCCAAACCGCCGGTGACACATCCGGTGTTTCTTACCCATCCGATCACCCGCAAAAGAGTGCTCTACGCCAACCCCGGCTACTCGATGCAAATCAATGAACTGAGCCCGGAAGAGAGCGAAGCCACGCTTGCATTTTTATTCCAGCACCAGTTACAGGAAAAATACCAGCACCAGCACCGCTGGCGCGTGGGCGACGTGCTGATGTGGGACAACATGGGCACGCTGCACAACGCCATTCCCGACTACACACCGCAAGAGCACCGCTACATCAAGCGCTGCCAGGTCATGGCGGACCGCTACTTTCCCGGGACTAAGACTGCGGCTCAGGCTGCCCCTGCGGCCTGAACAGGGGCTGGCGCCGGTTCAGCGTCCCCTATACCTACTTCGCCGGCGAACTGGCGAGCTGGCCTTTTTCGAAGATGACGGTCACCAGTAACTTGCTTGGCCCCGCGGCGATATTTTTGCCCGCATGCACACGCCCGCCCTCGACCAAAAAGCCATCGCCGGCTCGATAGCTCACCGTGGGCTTGCCGGCCGCACTCAGCTCAAATGCGCCCACGAGCACATAGCCGACCAGTTCACCCGGATGCGTATGCGGAATCTCCGCTGCGCCCTGCGCGAACTCCACGGTCTGCAGCGTCGCCTCGCGGCCGGTGGTGCCGACATCGGCTTTTTGCAGCACAACGCGAGGCAGGGGGTTTTATTTCGAACGCCTCGATTGGGAAAATCTGCTTAATTGAGCTTCCAGATATACGACAGCAGGATCGTGGCAAACCCCAGCCACAGCAGGTAGGGCAACAACAGGATGCCGGCGAGCCGGTCGAGATGCCAGAAGCGCTGCGTCGTCAGGATGACCGTCACCACCAGCATTGCCATTTCAACAAGAGCGAGATCGATGCGCTGAAATCCGAAGAACAGCACGGACCAGCCAAGATTCAGGGCGAGCTGAACGCCAAACAACAAAAGCGCAATACGAACCGCACGCGCGTTGCCAAGCCGCCATACGCGCCATCCGGCAACGGCCATGAGAAAGTAAAGCACCACCCAGACCGGTGAAAAAAAACCCTCCGGCGGATTAAACGGTGCCTTGTGCAGCGCCTGATACCAGGTGCCGACGCTCGAATCGGTGACGAGCTTGCCCATTTCAAAACGCAAAAAAAGAATCAGCAGAAATACCGCCAGACCTATCGCACTCGCTCTTTGCGTTCTCATTTTTTTACGGGGCTTCGCTTACACATTCCGCATTATAGGTTGTCGTGAATCCGGGTTTGTTCCTCACCTTGACCGGATCGCATCCAGTCAGTTCGAACACGAAAACGGATACGAGGACGGACACGAGCACGGACGGTGAAAATTCGTGCTGGAAAACCACGCGAAACCGCTTTACTATCCGGGTCGAACACCGGAAGCGGACGCGTGCATCAGACCCCGCCACACAGCATTCCGGATATATTAATCAAGGAGAAGAAACAATGAACACCCCGCTGAATATTGGCGCGCGCCTTTTCGCGCTCGCCGCCGCCCTGCTTTTTACCGCACCCACCCTCGCCCAGGACGCCTATCCAAGCCGGCCGATCAAAATCATCGTGCCGTTCTCGGCCGGCGGCGGCAATGACATCGTCGCACGGCTGATAGGCGAAGAAATCCGCAAAGCCCTCGGGCAGGTCGTCACCGTTGAAAACCAGCCCGGTGCGAGCACCATGATAGGCACGCGCTCGGTGATCAAGTCGCCGCCAAACGGCTACACACTGCTGGTAGCCGATGGCGCCATGGCGATCAATCCGCTGCTGTTCAAGGACATGGATTACGACTGGGACCGCGACCTCGCTCCTATCACCCTGCTGGTCCGGGTGCCGAACGTGCTCACGGTGCACGCCGAATTGCCGATACGCAACATGCAGGAGCTGGTCGCCTATGCCAAGACCCATGACATCGCCTACTCCTCCAGCGGAACGGGCAATGCCAACCATCTCAGCGGCGAACTCATCAACAAGCTCGCCGGCACGAAAATAAACCATATCCCCTACAAGGGCGTGGCACCACAACTGGCCGATGTGGCTGCGGGCCACGTTGCCATGACCTTCGCCAGCATCGGCGCCTCGTTACCTTTCATCCGCGGCGGCAAGGCGCGGCCAATTGCGGTGTCCTCGACCACGCGCGTGTCCATTCTTCCCGACGTGCCCACGGTAGCCGAGACCCCCATGTTTGCAGGCTTCGACATTTCAAATTACTTCGGTTTTTTTGCGCCCGCGAACCTGCCCGAGCCCATCATGAAAAAGCTCAATGAAACGGTGACCAAGGCGCTGATGACACCGGAAATTTCCTCCAAGCTCAAGCAAATGGGCTTTGAGCCCTCGCCCATGTCGCCCGAGGGATTCCGCGCCTTCATCCGGACCGAGGCAAAGCGTTACGAAAGAACCGTGATCGAAGCCAAAGTGAAACTCGAGAACGTGAAATGACGCCTTTCAATGAGCCCTCGCGCCTGAGGGTGTTGGTGACAGGCGGTGCCGGCAAGATCGGCACCGCCCTGCGCAGCCATTGGCGCGGCCGTTACGGCTTACTGCGCCTTGCGGACATTGCCGCGCAGGAGCCGGCCGGAGCCGGTGAGGAGATCTGCCAACTGGACATGCGCGACATCACCAGCGTGGAAAAGAGTATGGAGGACATGGACTGCGTCGTGCACCTTGCCGGCATCCCGCACGAGGACACCTGGGACAATATCCTGTCCGTAAATATCGAGGGCACTTACAACGCCTTCGAGGCGGCGCGCCGCCAGGGCGTGCGGCGTGTTGTTTTCGCCAGCTCAAACCATGTCATCGGCTTTCACCGCCGCGAAGAGGTGGTCGACACCGATGCGCAGCCCAGACCCGATTCGCGTTACGGCGTATCGAAAGTCTTCGGCGAGGCCCTGGGCAGCATGTACGCCGACAAGTACGGCCTTTCCGTCGCCTGCCTTCGCATCGGCCCCTTTCGCACGCCGGACAAACCCAACGCGCCGCGTGAACTCATGAACTGGCTCAGCCATGCCGACATGGCGCAACTGGCCGGCCGCTGCGTCGAGCATCCGAAGTACCACTTTGTCGTACTCTACGGCGTCTCTAATAACACGCGCAACCGCTGGGATAATTCAAAGGTCGGCTTCATCGGCTACCGTCCGACCGACAACGCCGAGACCTTCGCCGGCGAATTTTCGACCAACGCCAAACCGGAAGACCCGATCGCAATCCAGTTTCATGGCGGCATCTACTGCTCACGCGAGTTTGTCGGCGACACCACCCGCATGAATGACAGCAACGCCAGCGCCGGCGCCTATTCAGGACAAGGAAAAACAACGTGAAAGAAACAGCGGTGAACACAGCTGGGCATACCAAGGACACCGCCACCGGCGACAATGCCGCCGGGCTCACAGCCGAACAGGTCGCCTTTCATCGCGCCAACGGTTACGTGTTCCCGTTCAGGGCCATGGACAAGGCCGATGCCGCGGGCGATCGCG
>CAMDRY010000101.1 GCA_945906975.1 Bordetella parapertussis
TCCGGTCTTTGCGTCAATGCGCGCACCGCCACCTGGGCCAATGCTTGCGCCGAGGCACGCGCTTCAGTCGGCACGGATGCCGGCCCGCTGGATGATGGGGCGCCATCTGGCGATCTCGGCGACGATAAGATCCATGAACTGCTGCGGCGTGCCGCTGACCGGAACCGCGCCCTGGGTGGCGAGACTGTCGCGCATCGCCGGCTGGGCGATGACCTTGTTCATTTCAGCGTTGAGCTTAGCCACAACCTCAGCCGGCGTGCCGGCCGGTGCGAGCAGCCCGTACCAGGCCGTGACCTCATAACCTGGCAGGCCGGCCTCCTCGGCAGTCGGCAAATCGGGCAGCGAAGCGACACGCTGGCGCGAGGTCACCGCCAGCGCCCTCACCTTGCCGCCACGGATATGCGGCATGGCAGAGGCGAGCGGTTCAACCATCAACTGGATCTGTCCGCCTATCAGGTCGGGTATGGCCTGGCCACTGCCCTTGTAGGGCACGTGGACCATTTCGATACCGGCCAGGCTTTTCAGATATTCGCCCGCAAGGTGCTGCGCCGCGCCGTTGCCGCCCGAGCCGAAGTTGATGGTGTTGGGCTTGGCGCGCGCAAGCTCGATCAGCTCGCGCAAGGAAGCGACTGGCAGGCTTGCATTGACGATCACCACCAGCGGCACCGAGGCCATCTGCCCGATGGCGGCAAAATCCTTTACCGGATCAAACGGCAGCTTGCGGTAAATGCTCGGCGACAGCGCGTGTGCCGAGGGCGTCATGAACAGCGTATGGCCGTCGGGCGCGGATTTGGCCACCAAATCGGTCGCCAGTGTCGCGCCGGCGCCCGGCCGGTTCTCGACAATGACCTGTTGACCGAGGTTTTCCGACAAGCGCTGCGCAATCAGGCGCGCCATGATGTCGTTGCCACCCCCGGGCGGCGCGCCAACGAGAATACGCACCGGCTTGACCGGATACGCCGTCTGCGCGAGCAAGGGTGCCGCGCTCAGGCACAGCGTCAAGCCAAGGAAGGCGCAGAGGCGCGATGGCGTTTTCATCATGGCTCTCCTAGTTCGCGCTCATGCCGGCGTCCTGCACCACCTTGCGCCACTTGGCCAGTTCCTTTTCGACGTAGGCGCCGAACTCCGCCGGCGTGCTGCCCACTGTCTCGAACCCGATCGCGGCAAAGCGCTGCTTCACATCGGGCAGGGCCAGCGCCTTCACCACCTCGGCCTGCATGCGTGTGACGATATCGCGTGGCGTGCCGGCCGGTGCAATCAGCCCGTTCCAGACGTTAACCTCAAAGCCGGGAAAACCCGACTCGGCCATGGTCGGCACGTCGGGCAGCGTGGCCGAGCGCGCCAGCGTGGTCACCGCCAGCGCACGCAACTTGCCGCTCCTGATATGCGGCAGCGTGCCCGAGGGCGTGTCAAAGTACAGCGTCGCCTCGCCGCTCAGCATGGCGGTGCTCGCCTGCGGCCCGCCCTTGTAAGGCACGTGAACGATATTGATGCCGGCGCTGGACTTGAACAGTTCACCCGCAAGATGCGGTCCGGTGGCGGTGCCGGCCGAGGCCATGTTGAGCGTGCCCGGCTTTGCCCTGGCAAGCTCAACCAGATCACGCACGGTTTTTACCGGCAGCTCCGCGTTGACCACCAACACCAGCGGCAGCGAGGTCAGCCAGCTGACCGGCTCAAAGTCTTTGAGCGTGTCATAGGGCATTTTTTTCTGCAACGCCGGGTTGATGACGTGCGGTGTGGTCACCGCGCCAAAGGTATAGCCGTCCGCAGCCGAACGCGCCATCGCCTCGGTGCCTATCATGTGGCCGGCACCGGCGCGGTTGTCCACCAGCACCGTCTGGCCCAGCGACAGGGCGAGCTTTTCAGCCAGCACGCGTACCGCCAGGTCGGTGGGTCCGCCCGGCGCCGCCGGCACGATGATGCGCACCGGCTTGGCCGGCCAGGCCTGTTGCGCCGGGGCAGCAGCGCTGAACAACAGCGCTGCGAACAGCGGGACCACCACCCGGGCGAACACCTTCGTGAAACAGCTCAAAATTTGCTTCTGCATGCGGGCTCCTTTTTGCAACAACAACACGGGTCGGACCGCGCCCCTGGGCTGGCGGTCTCGTTGTGGGTGAATCTGTTCCATTGTAAAACCATGAATCTATGACGCTATGATGCAATTGCGTTACGACGCTACAACAGCTTGAAACTACCGCGCAATAACTGCCTTGCCCCTAAGCTTGGACCTTAGACATTAGACATTAGACCTTGGACCACGCGCTAACCAACCGCGCGCGCCGCGCGCAAATAATCATCGACGACATAAGCGGCCGCTTCAGACGGCGCCTCTTGCGGCAACAGACCCGCCTGCTTTTGCGTGACAACCACTTTTTCCAGGCCTTTGCGGTTGACCGACATGTCACGGGTCAGCGCGTTGGTGCCGGTGTAATAGTCCCAGGCGCGTTCGGCATAGTCGAGCCGCGTCGGCAGTTCGCGCTCGGCGATCGCCGCCGTCCCGGCGCGGTTGGCATAGACCCAGTCGGTGGCCTTGGACATGGCGCGTAAAAACCGCACCATCACGTCGCGCTTGGCGCGCGCCCGGCTGTCATCGACGTTCACCGACACAAACTGCCATTCGGGCACATAGTTGTTAATCTCGCCCAGGCTGCGGAAACCGGCGTCCTCGGCGACGTAATTCCACGGAATTGACTGCAGCCCGCCGTCTATGCTGCCGGCCAGCAGCGCCTTGTGGCGCGGCGGCACGCCGCCCGTCTCCTTGACGGTGTAATCGCCCGGATAGTGCAGGCCGTGCTTGGACAGCATTTCCTTGAGCTGAAAAAAGCTGCCCTCTGTCATGTTGAGAATGCCGAAGGTCGCGCCCTTCATGTCCTCGATGCGCTCGAAACGCGAATTGACGATGAGCGAATGGCTGAGCTTGCCGTTGTTGCCGGCCACCACGCGCAATGGACCGCCGGCTGCGGCGTTCTGCAGCACCGCTTCGCAGGTACCTATGACCGCCTGCAGCTCGCCGCTGGTAAGGGGCTCGACCTGGGACGCATTGCCTATCATGGCAATCTCGACGTCCAGGTTCTCGGCGGCGAAAAAACCCTGGTCGCGCGCGGCCCACAGCGGTACATAAAAAAATGTCAACGACACAATGCCAACCTTGAACTTGTCCCCGGGCATGGGTTTTCCTTTCAACGATGCAACGAATTGCGGGCAGCGTCCAGATAGCGGCGCTGTATGTATTTTTCCGGCACGGCCACCAGCGAGCCGGGCAGCAGTCCGGCCTTGACCTGGCTCTGGATGACGCGCGCAAGTCCGGGGCGGTTGACCTCGAGGTCGCGCGTGATGTTACCGCCGGAAATAAAGTAATCCCAGCCGCGCTCGGCATGTGCCAGCGGAATGCCGATCTCGCGCGCCGCCAGCACCGTCGCGCCGGCGCGATCGGGGTACATCCATTCACTGCCGCGCAGCATCGCGCGCAAAAAGCGCTCCACCGTATCGGCGTTCTGTTCCGCCCAGCACGCATCGACGTTGAAGCTGTTGAACTGCCAGTCGGGAATGTAATCGTTGATGTTGCCAAGGGTGTTGAAGCCCGCCTCCTCGGCGGTATAGACCCAGGGGATGGACTGCAGACCCGCGTCTATCTTGCCCTCCAGCAACAGCTGGTGGCGATGCGGCGCGCCGCCGGTGGGCATGACCTTGTAGTCCTGCGGATAGTGCATGCCGTGCTTTTCCAGCATGGGCTGGAAGTGAAAAAAACTGCCCTCGGTGAAGGTCAGGATGCCCAGCGTCGCACCGCGCAAATCTTCGATGCGCTTGAACCTGGGCTGGGTGATGAGGAAATGGCTCAGGCGCCCCGAATTGCCCGCGACGATGGCCAGCGTGCCGCCGGCCTCGACGTTCTGCACCACGCCCTCGGGCGGCGCGCCGGTGATCTGCAATTCACCCGACAGCAACTTGGCCGCCTGCGTGCCCGAGCCAATGACGGACATCGTGACATCGAGGCCCTCAGCGGCGAAATAGCCCTGCTCCAGCGCGGCCCACACCGGCACATAATAAAAGGTGCGCGAAATCAGGCCAAAGGCCAACTTTATTGGAACACTCACCGACTCCTCCTTGGTCACAGCCCGGGTCATGTGCTGCGCCCGTTTGCTGAGTCAGACTCTAAGTCGGATGGCCGCATTGGGCAACATTGAACAGGCAATCAACTGCGAAAAGAGTGGACCGGCGGATCGATGTGATCGGTGCGTTGGGCCGGCCGGCTCTGCGATCCGCCGGGCAGCGCCGTGGCGGGTTTCTTGATACGTCCGCTTTCCCCGACACCTGGAGCAATCCACCCATAGCTGGCCACCCGTAGCAAGCCACCCGTACCTGCAAACACGCTGGAAACGCGCTAGCAGAGCGGCTTTCCAGTCACTGGCCTCTGGAAAATCCTGGCCGGCCAGCACCTTGGCACGCAAAACGCGCGCGCACGCGCGCCGCGCAACCGGCATCGGCCGGTTTAAACGCGCCACTCATTTCCCCGCAGGCCTGCCCGCGCCCTTGCGCACGCAATCGACGTAGAATTTTTTCTTGCCCTCGACGATTTCCGATGCAAGGCCGTGGATGTCGGTTTCAAAACCCGGGAACTTCTGGTTGAAGTCGCGCGCGAACTGCAGGTAGCGGATGATGGTCGCGTTGAAGCGCTCGCCCGGCACAAGCAACGGAATACCCGGCGGGTACGGTGTCAGCATCACGCTGGTGACGCGCCCCTCGAGGTCGTCGATGGCCACACGGTCGATTTCGCGGTGCGCCATCATGGCGTAGGCGTCCGAGGGCTTCATCGCCGGCTCCATGTCGGACAAATACATCTCGGTGGTAAGGCGCGCCACGTCATTGGCCTTGTACATGCCGTGAATCTGCTCGGACAAGTCTTTGAGACCTATACCCTCGTACAGCGGCTGCTTCTGGCAGAACTCGGGCAGCACGCGCCACATCGGCGCGTTCTTGTCGTAATCGTCCTTGAACTGCTGCAAGGCCGTCACCAGCGTGTTCCAGCGACCCTTGGTGATGCCGATGGTGAACATGATGAAGAACGAATACAGGCCCGTCTTCTCGACGATGACGCCGTGCTCGGCGAGGTAGCGCGTGACGATGGAGGCGGGAATGCCGGTCTTGGCGAACTTGCCGGACACATCCAGACCGGGCGTGATCACCGTGGCCTTGATCGGGTCGAGCAGGTTGAAGCCGGGCGCAAGATCGCCAAACCCGTGCCATTTCTCGTTGGCCTTGAGCATCCAGTCCTCGCGCGAGCCCATGCCCTCTGGCGCGAGCTTGTCCGGCCCCCAGACCTTGAACCACCAGTCCTTGCCCCACTCATCATCGACCTTACGCATGGCGCGCCGGAAGTCGAGCGCCTCCATGATCGACTCCTCGACGAGGGCGGTGCCCCCGGGCGGCTCCATCATCGCCGCGGCCACGTCACAGGACGCGATGATGGCGTACTGCGGCGAGGTCGAGGTGTGCATCAGGTAGGCCTCGTTGAACAGATGCCGGTCGAGTTTGCGCGTCTCCGACTCCTGGATCAGGATCTGCGAGGCCTGCGAGATGCCCGCGAGCAGCTTGTGCGTCGAGTGCGTGGCGTAAATGATCGCGTCCTTGGTGCGCGGACGGTCGCGGCCGATGGCGTGCATGTTCTTGTAAAAATCATGGAAGGTCGCGTGCGGCAGCCAAGCCTCGTCAAAGTGCAGGGAATCGACATAGGAGTTGAGCACATCCTTGAGCATCTCGACGTTGTAGAGCACGCCATCGTAGGTGCTTTGCGTGATGGTGAGGATGCGCGGCTTCTTGTTCAGCGCCTCGCGCGCAAACGGGTTGGCCTCGATTTTTTTTCGGATGTTCTCGGGCTGGAATTCGGACAGCGGAATGGGGCCGATGATCCCCAGGTGATTACGCGTTGGCGTCAGGAACACCGGGATCGCGCCGGTCATGATGATCGAATGCAGGATGGACTTGTGGCAGTTGCGGTCCACCACCACGATGTCGCCCGAGGCCACGGTCGAGTGCCAGACCATCTTGTTCGATGTGGAGGTGCCGTTGGTGACGAAAAAACAATGGTCGGCGCCGAAAATACGCGCGGCGTTGCGCTCGGATGCGGCCACCGGACCGGTGTGGTCGAGCAGTTGCCCCAGCTCGTCGACGGCGTTGCAGACGTCGGCACGCAGCATGTTCTCACCGAAAAACTGGTGGAACATCTGGCCGACCGGGCTTTTGAGAAACGCCACACCGCCCGAGTGACCGGGGCAGTGCCACGAATAGGAGCCGTCCTGCGCATAGTGCGTCAGCGCGCGAAAGAACGGCGGCGCGAGGCCGTCAAGATAGCTCTTCGCCTCGCGGATGATGTGGCGCGCGACAAACTCGGGCGTGTCCTCGAACATGTGGATGAAACCGTGCAGCTCGCGCAGGATGTTGTTGGGGATGTGGCGCGAGGTGCGCGTCTCGCCATAAAGATAAATGGGGATATCGGCGTTGCGGCGGCGGATCTCCTCGATGAACACGCGCAGGTTGAGCACCGCCGGATCGAGTTCGGGGCCGGGCGTGAATTCCTCATCGTCGATGGAAAGGATAAAGGCCGAGGCGCGCGACTGCTGCTGCGCGAACTGCGACAGGTCGCCGTAGCTGGTCACCCCCAGCACCTCCATATCCTCGCCCTCGAGCGCCTTGGCGAGGGCGCGAATACCCAGGCCAGACGTGTTTTCGGAACGAAAGTCTTCATCGATGATGACGACGGGAAAGCGGAACTTCATGGCAATGGTCTCCGGGATACGGAAGCGTGGATGGGAATGGGGGCGCCGGCGGCGCCTTCGGCGGTGTTCAGGGGAGACAGCCGGCGCAGACGCGCTGGAACGCGCGCCGCGAAGCACAAACTGTCGTTGTGGACTGCGATGACCCGGTTGGCGTTGCTAACGCGGCCGGGGGTGGCTTGTCTGCGGAACGCAAGGACCGCACCGCTAAGCCCGACGCACGGTGATGCCACGGGCGTCGCTGGCGACCGCGTTGTGGCATTCCGGAGTAAGAATCACGCTGTATGGTTTGGGTTAATTTTCGCGGGATTATACCCCTGGAGTCCGGACGGTCAAGGGCGAGTTCCGACGGCAGCGGCCATCTGCTATCCTCGGTGCCATCGCGTTTTTCCCGCGCGTTTTACGCCGGAACCCCGCCGCCCGCCCCAGACCCCAGGACGCCATGAATAGCATCGAATTCCCGCTCGAACGCGAGCACGTGCAACTCAATCAGCTGCTTAAACTGACCGGTCTTTGCACCAGCGGCGGTGCCGGCAAGGCCATGGTTGCCGCCGGTGGCATCACCGTCGACGGCGTGGCCGAATCGCGCAAGACGGCCAAGTTGAAGGTTGGGCAGGTGGTGCGCTGCGGCGACACCGAGATCCGCATCGTCGCGCCTTAAGATCAGGGGTGCGCAGGTACCCACCCCGCCCTCAGGCTACGCCGTCATTGCGAGCGCAGCGAAGCAATCACCTTGCGTCAGCACGGTGCGGCGGCATGCTACGAGATTGCTTCGCTGCGCTCGCAATAACCAGCGGGGACAATCGGCGTCGCCGCCTGTCACATCCGCCACTCAAGGTAAGAGTAGATGTAGTGCGAGCCGCCGTTGACGTTGCCGAGCACGCTGGAGGTGCCAAAAAAGCGCGAGGCCGGCAAACGCGGCGGTCTGGGTGCGCCTTTCGACAATCGGGTTGGCGGCAACGCCTGCTGACCAGCGCGTGGCGTTGACGCCGCCGAACAGACGCCGGCGCCCGGACAGGCGGAAGCTCGCGTCAAGGTAGATTTGGGCGTTGGTGCCGGCGCCCGGCTCGAACGCCGGCCGCGTCACCGTCGCCTCCGACAGACGTACCCCGTAGTAATAATTGTTGAGCTTGGCGTCGCGCACCGCCAGCGCGATTTGCGGACGCACGGTCAGGCGGCTGCCGACGTGCAGCTCGTAACGGTAGCCAACCCGTCCTTCGGTACCACGCGACTCGCGCGTCGCGTCGCGCAGCAGCTCGGCGAAAGCCATGCCCCAGGGACCGCGGCGCTGGTAGGCGATGCCCATGTCCATTCCGCTGCCGCGCTCGGCCATACCCACCAGCGGGCCGGTAAAAATCGCAGACCAGTTCCCTCGCCTCGTAAATCTGCTGCAGCGGCCGCGACGCGTGCGCCGCGCCCGCCGCCAACGCAAGAATGAAACGCGCGGCCGGCGCGATACGGCAAAAACGCTCAGATCTTGGGCAGCGTGACACCCTTCTGGCCCTGGTACTTGCCGCCGCGATCCTTGTACGAGGTCTCACAGACGTCGTCCTTGTCACACTCAAAAAATACCACCTGCGCCACGCCCTCGTTGGCGTAGATTTTTGCCGGCAGGGGCGTGGTGTTGGAGAACTCCAGCGTCACGTAGCCCTCCCACTCGGGTTCGAAGGGCGTGACGTTGACGATGATGCCGCAGCGCGCGTAAGTGGATTTGCCGAGGCACACGGTGAGCACATGGCGCGGGATGCGGAAATACGCGACGGTGCGCGCCAGGGCAAACGAGGTGGGCGGGATGATGCACACCTCGCCCTTGAAATCGACGAATGACTTTTCGTCGAAGTTCTTCGGATCGACGATGGTCGAGTTGATATTGGTGAAAATCTTGAAGTCGTCCGAGCAGCGGATGTCATAACCGTAGCTGGAGGTGCCGTAGGACACGATCTTGTTGCCCTTGACCTCGCGCACCTGGCCCGCCTCAAACGGCGCGATCATGTCCTGTTCTTTGGCCATGCGGCGGATCCACTTGTCGGATTTGATGCTCATAGTTCGGTAAATGGTAAATAGGGAATGGGAAATGGGAAATGGGGGGGTAGGAAGTGGGGAGTGGAAAATGGGGATCGGCGGGTGTCGGGTTTAATTATTCACTATTCACTATTCACCATTCACCATTCACCATTTCCCATTTACCATTCACCGCCCTAGCTAGGTATTCTGAATCACGATATTCGGGAATTTGCTCGTCATGTCCTTGGCCTGCTCGGAGATTTTCACCGCGATACGCCGCGCCATGGCCTTGTAGAGCGCCGTCACCGCGCC
>CAMDRY010000102.1 GCA_945906975.1 Bordetella parapertussis
TCGGCGCCGATGATGGTTGCACCGCCGGTTTTGTTCTCCACCACTATCGGCTGGCCCCACTTGGGCGTCAGGCGCTCTGAAATGGCGCGGGCAATTGCGTCTATGCCCCCGCCCGGGGCGTAGGGCACGACGATCTTCACCGGACGGACGGGATAGGTCTGCGCCGGCGATGCGGCAGGCAACAAGCAGAGACTGGCGGCAAGCATTGTGATCGATTTGATGAAATTTTCTCCAGTGTTCGCAGTCTTACAAGCCGTCAAAGGCAATCGCAGACCGATAATAAAATCAATCGGCACGTACGATGCATGGGCCGATGAAATGCTCTGCCATGTTGTGATTCGGGGTTTCAAAATCGCAATCATTATCGATGATGTTCAAATCCTGTGTTTGCCCATGCCCGATCCCGGGTTTGCTGGGTAAACGCGTTTGTTTAGGAAACGTGAAAAATGTCATTTAGTGCCGTGAGGCCGGCGGCGGGTCCGGAGGCAAAAGTACACCACCAGACATGAACGTGCCGATCCGGTTGCCGCTGACCAGCGGAACCATCAGATGCGAGGGAAACGCGTTGCTGTGATGCACTGTCACGGTCGAGCGCACCGGCCGCGAGACAGCACCGGAGGCGATGGCCTCGAGGAGATTGGCCGGTTTCTCGTCGTCGCAACAGCGGATTCGGATGCCCAGCCGCTGGCCGGGTTTGAGGAGAATCGCGTAAGGCCTCATCTCTACATTGAACTCGTAGATCTGCCCAGGCACCAGCGGTTCGCGTTTTTCGTGGGTGTGAAACGGCAACCACGGCTCTGAGCGCACCGGATCGGTGTGGCGCTGCGAGCCCCGCAACCAGCCGCGAGTGAGCAGGCGCATAGTCCCATCGGTTTCCTGCAGACAGAGGCTCGCGAACCACAATACTTCGCTGTCGGTGCTGGAACCCCAAAGGTTGAGCGCCAGCGGCCCGCACAACTCCGTCGCTTCGACTATGGGAGACGTCCAGAAACTCATTCCACCTCGCTCGCCCGGGGCATCGACGAATGTCGATGCGCGATCCTCCGACCAGAACTCGTGCTCTGAAAGCAGTCCGTCTTGATGCAGGAAAAAGGGTGTCCAGCGGGTTTCCGGCAAGGGCCAGTCGTGAGCCGCTTTCCAAGTCCCTGTTCCGTCGACAAAGATCTGCACGGGAGCTTCGCGCATCATGCCGGTGTCGTTGCCCTTGAGCCAGTGATCGAACCAGCGCAGCGCTTCTTCCTGGTACTGGTAGACCGGTCGATCTAGGTAAAGGGGTGGCCCAATGGTGAGGCGTTTTGGCCCCGCCCAGTGTTTCCAGGCGCGCATCACCCCCGGTAGGTGCAGCCCGTAGATACCCCAATCGGCACCCAGATAAGCCGGGACCCGCGGCGGCGCGCTCCAATCGATGGATCGTTCACGATAGTAAGGTGCGTCCAGGGGCTGGATCAAAGTATCTGCGATCAGGGCATTGGCGCCATCATCAACTTGCTCCAGCGTTTCAACCAGATAGGGGACTGCGGCAATCTCAGGATCGTCGAGCGCACCGGCTACACGGCGCCGGTATTCTGCTTCGCCGATGGCGCGGCGCACTGGGCTGTCGACGCGCACCCGGTGCAGGGATGGCACCCACAAGCGCATGAACCCGTGCACCAGAATGCCGCCGCGGTAATAACGGTCACGGTACATATCGGTCCAGCCGTAGGGTGCGAAGATCGCTTTCAAGCTGGGCGGCGCGAGCGCCGCAGTGAACTGCTGCACGATGGAGAAATACGACATTCCCAGCATGCCGACCTTGCCGTCGCACCAGGATTGGCGGGCAAGCCATTCGATGGTCTGGGCGATGTCGAGAATGGTGCGGCGATCAAGGTTACCGAACAGGCCGCCTGAAAAACCGGTGCCGCGCACATTGGCCACAACATGCGCGTAACCGCGCCTGGCGAAGTAGTTGCTGTCGCCCGCTTCGATATGCGCATACTGATTGCAGAACGCGACCGGCTTAATTTCATCGAATTGCTCATCGTTGGGATAAGCGTGAAAACCCAGCAACACTGGAAAGCGGCCAGCAGTATCGGGCCTGACTAGCTCTGCGGCAATCTCGATGCCGTCTGATACAGGAATGCGCAAGGATTCCCGGGCGCGTACTTCATGGAGACGCGCCGAAAGACTGCCTTTGACGAAGACTGTGGCTGGAATCATGTCGGTGCCTGATCATTCAACTTTTATGCCGCTGCTGCGAATGATGCGGCCGAGCGACGCGCGTTCCTGGCTGAGCATTGCGGCAAAGCCCGCGGGGGTTTCGTCGAGCAAGCGAAAGCCTTGCGGCTCAAGCACCTTCGAGCGGAAGGCATCACTCGAAAGGACGCGACGCGCCTCGAGGTTCAGGCGGGCGATCGCTTCGGAGGGCGTGGCTGCGGGCGCGAACAAACCGAACCACGACTCCACATTCAAATCCATGCCCAGTTCCCGCATGGTGGGCACGTTGGCCAGAATGCGGCTTCCCGTGGCTAGCGCCCTGAGTTTTCCGGCGCGGATCTGAGGGAGCACCGAGCCCGCCGCAAGAACGGTGAGTTGCACGTCTCCGGCGAGAAGCGCTTGCACCACCGCGGGCGCAGTGTTGTAAGGGACGTGGGCGATGTCCACATTCTTCCATTGCCGGATTACTCCCAGGCGCAGGTGCGGAATGCTGCCGATGCCAGGGGATCCCCAGTTCAGCATCCCGGGACGCCCCCTCGCGGCATTGATCATTTCGTCGAATGAGGTAAAACCGGCGTTCGGCGCGGCCACCGCCACGTCTTCTATCGCCACCAGGGGGGCAATCGGCGCCAGATCTCGCTCCGGCTGATAGGGGAGCTTCGCATACAACCAGGGGTTAACCGAAATCATCGCGATAGTGCTCGCGCACAGCGCGTAGCCATCAGGCTGGGCCTTGGCGCAGGCTTCCATTCCGATAATTCCATTAGCTCCTGCCCGATTGTCGATGACAAACGGTTGGCCCATGCTGGCAGTCATTGCCTCAGCGAGTGGCCGCACAACTGCTTCGAGAGGCCCCCCCGGTGCGGTAGGAACGATGAGCCGCAACGGGCGCGACGGATAGGCTTGCGCCGCAACATTAGCGCAAAGGAGCGAGCAGGCGGTTGCAACGCCAAGAATCTGAATGCGCATACCCATGAATCAGTCCAGCTTGATATTGGCGGCGCGCACCAGCCGCGCTCCGGATTCGCGGTCTTCCCTGAGGAACGCCGCGAACTCGGCGGGCGTCATGATTGCCGGGTCGAAGCCTGCCGGCGCCATGAATTGGGTTTTGAACTTTGCGTCGCCGGTGGCCCTGGCAATCTCGCTGTTGATCCGCTGCACCGAGGCCGCTGCCATGCCGGCCGGGGCAAAGGTGCCGAACCAGGTTTTGACATAGAAATCGAGGCCGTTCTCAGGAAGGCTTGGCGTATCGGGGAGGGCCGCAGAGCGCTGCGAGCCGACGACCGCCAGCGCCTTAAGTTTTCCTGCTTTCAGATGAGGCATCAGGATGCCGCTCGCCAGCAGGCCTGAGCTGACTTCACCGGCGAGCATTGCCTGCAGCAGAGGTGCGGCTCCCTTGTATGGAACGTGGGTCAAGTCTGACTTGGTTTCGCTGTTGATCCAGCCAAGATACAGATGCGAGGTGCTGCCATTGCCCCACGTTCCCCAGGTGACGGAACCGGCCTTCTGTCTTGACAAGGCCAACAATTCGCGCAGATTCGAAGCGGGCACCGAAGGGTGTGCAACGATGATGCCGTTGGCCCATGCGAGCGGTGCTACCGGAGTCAGGTCCTTCGCCGGATCGAAGGGCATCTGCGTGTACAGATGGGGGTTGATTGAAATGCTGTCGTTGGTGGTCATGCACAGGGTGTAGCCGTCGGGGGCGGCCTTGGCGCAGGCATCCAGCCCGACAATCCCGTTGGCGCCGGCCCGGTTTTCCACCACGAACGCTTGCCCGGTGGCGTCCTGAAGGCGCTGCGATACGGCACGCACCAGGCTGTCGAGTACTCCGCCGGGAGGATAGGGCTCGATGACTCGCACCGCACGCGACGGATATGTTTGCCCCGAGACCGGGAATGATGCGATGGCAAGTGTTGCGAGCAGTACACGAGCGGCAAATTGGATCGGATTCATGGCGGACTCCTGTCGTTGAGGCCACCACCTTAGGCTGGCTTGCACCTGTACGGAAATGATCTTTTTAGATGTCAGCGATCGATATCATCGATGCTTTCGCGAGTATCGCCGTGCCGCCTCCGTTCTGAGCATCTGCGCCAGTTCGCGCGCCGGCGGCGCCAGCCGCGCACCCCGGCGGAGAAACAGCGAAGGCGTGCGCGCCGCGAAAGGTTTCTCGATCGATATGCTGTGGCAGCCCGGAGCACTGGCGGCGACTGTCTGGGGAACGATAGCCGCAAGTCCGAGACGCTCGATCAACAGAAATGTCGTGGCGAAGCTGTCGGCTTCCACAACGATCTGCGGTTGCGCGCCGGCCGCACGAAAGTAGCCGTCTATGGTGTCGCGAATGGAAAAGTGGTGCGTAGGCAGCACCATCCGCTGCAGATGCAGATCCACCAGCCGGATGCGGCGCTTTCTCGCCAGAGAATGCGTGGCGTGCACCATTACCACCATCTCCTCCTCGAACAGCGGTTCGAAGGACAGACCCTTGGTGTCCAGGGGCAGGTAGGCAATGCCCAAGTCGAGCTCGGCGCCGAGCAGCCCGGCGCGCACCTCCTCGGTGGTCATTTCATTGATCACGACGCGCACCGAAGGATGGCTGTCCAGAAATTGCACCACGCAGTCGGGCACCAGTGCCGCGGCAAAGCTGGGGGTCATCCCGATGCGGACTTCCCCGGCTAGGGCCGGCGCAGGGCCTTTGAGGTTTCGCACTCCTGTATCAACGGACTCCAGCGCCCGCAGCGCGCTCGCAAGAAACACCTCCCCTTCAGGCGTGAGCTTGACGCGTTTAGCATTGCGCTCGAGCAGCACCGTACCCAACTCCGCTTCCAACTGCTGGATCTGATGCGAAAGCGTCGACTGCGAAACGTGCAGCCATTCGGCGGCGCGGGTGAAATTGAGCCGCTCGGCGAGCGCAGCAAAGTACCTCAGGTGGCGCAATTCCATGACTAACGGCCCCCGATAGACAATCGATGTTGCGCATTATATCGGGAGGGGTAAGAGCATAATATCCGTTAAAAGTTGGCTCAAGTTTTCCTGAAGCATTCGCTGGAATTGGAAGTGCCAAGCCGCCCCCATCAGATTGCCAACGGCCCGATAGGCCAACAAGCCAAAGTTAAACCGAGTCCGTGAGCGGCGGTTCTAGAACGCTAAGCTGATTCTCATAGCACCCAAAAACGTGCGACTTCGACCCTGCGCACAGGCTGGCCGATGCCCAAATTCAGCGGCTGGGGAAAGGCGCTCATGAAAGCAGAAAAGACCAAAGAAGATTGGGCAGAACAGGATCTTACCGCAACGATATAGAACTGACTGGTTTGAAAAATGCCCGTTCAAGGACCATGCTCCGTCATAATCCGTCATAGCATTTACCTCTCAGAGTAAATACCCATGTCGCTGCCCTACGCCATCCTCGGCCACCTGTCCACCACGCCCGCCACAGGGTACGAGCTTGCACAACAGTTCAAGCAAGGCCTTGGGGCCTGGTTCGGGCTGCCCAGCCAGATCTATCCCGAATTGAAGAAACTTGAGGAAAAGGGCCTCATCGAAGGCGAGTCCTCCACCGAAGACCGGCTCAACAAGCGCATCTACCGGCTCACCGCCAAAGGCGAGCGTGAGCTGCAGCAGTGGGTCGAAGGGCCGGTGTCCTACAAGCCGCCGCGCGACGCCGAGCGCGTGCAGCTCATCCTCATGGACAAGGCGCCCATCGAATCCATCCGCAAGCACCTGATCCGCCACCGCGCCCACTTCCGCAAGGTGATGTCGTTGTGGCAGACGCAACTTGATGCCCTGTCCGATGGCAGCCATCCGCGCCTGCGACCGCGCCTGGCCGGGCGCCCGACAGCCGAGCATGCGCTCATCATCGGCCTCAAACAGGCCGGCGCCGAAGGCAACCTGAAACGCGCCGAATGCGAGGTCGCCTGGGCGAACAAATGGCTGGAATGGCTGGAGGCCCAGGAGCGCGAACGGGCGCCTGAACAAAAGCGGAAAAAGAAGCAAGAACCCGAACAAGCGGGGGTCTGGCGTTCGGCGCCGCCAAGGGTATTGGCAAACCGTACAAAACTGACATAATCTGCGGAGGAGGAGTTCGATGGAAAAATTTGGCATAGGCCAGCCGGTACGGCGCGTCGAAGACCCGCGCCTGTTGACCGGCCGCGGCCGCTTCGTGGACGACATTGACCTGCCGCGGCAATGCCACGGCTCGGTGCTGTATTCGCCGCATGCGCATGCACGGATCTTGCGTATCGATACGGCTGCGGCATTGGCCGCACCCGGTGTGCTGTGTGTGCTGACCGGCGAGGATGCCGAGCGCGACGGCCTAGGGCCGTTGCCGTCACGTCTGAATCCGCATGAACTGGGCCTCACCGGCATTCCACCCGCCTTCCCGGCGCCGCGTCCCATCCTGGTGCGCGACCGTGTGCGCTGCGTCGGTGACCGCGTCGCGTTCGTGGTTGCGGAAACTGCGGCGCAAGCGCGCGACGCGATGGAACAGATCGACGTCGAATACGAACCGCTGCCAGCCGTGGTCGACATTGAGGATGCAGTCAAGCCTGGCGCCGCCCCGGTATGGGATGCCTGCCCCGGCAATGTAGCCACCCGCATTTATTGGGGCAACGCGGCGGATACCGATAAAGCCTTCAGCACGGCCGCGCATGTCGTCTCGACAAGACTGGAGGCCAACCGCCTGTCTCCCAACAGTCTTGAAATGCGCGGCTCTATTGGTGAGTACAGCGCTGCCGATGAAACCTACACGCTATTCAACAGCACCCAGAACCCGCATGGCGTGCGCGGCACGCTGGCACAAAGCGTATTCAAAATTCCCGAGACCGCGATCCGCGTGGCAACCTTGGATGTGGGCGGCGGCTTCGGCCTCAAAGGCGGCGCGTTTCCCGAAGATGCGCTGGTACTGTGGTCGTCGCGGCTTATCGGCCGGCCGGTGAAGTGGTCGCCCTCGCGCTCGGATGCCTTAATGGGCGACAACCATGGCCGCGACCAGGTGGTGCACGGCGAAATGGCTGTTGATAAGAACGGCAAACTGCTCGCCATCCGCGCCAGCGCCGTCCACGCGGTGGGCGCCTACACCACCGGCACGCTTGCGCCCATTGAGATGTCGCTGCGGTTGATTCCCAGCGTCTACGACGTGCAGACCTTTTACCTGGAGTCAAGCGGCGTGCTCACCCACACCACGTCGGTGTCTTCGTATCGCGGCGCGGGCCGGCCCGAGGCCGCCAATCTGGTTGAGCGCCTGTTGAATATGAGTGCGCTGGCCGCGGGCATCACCCCCGAAGAAATCCGCCGCCGCAACTTCGTGCGTCCCGATGCCATGCCTTACAAATCCGGCACCGGCCACGAGTACGACAGCGGCGAATTCGAACGGGTGATGGAGACCTGCCTTGCAAACGCCGACTGGAAAGGCTTCGAGGCACGTCGCACTGCATCGGAAAAGCAGGGCAAGCGGCGCGGGCGGGCGCTGGCCTGCTACGTCGAGGTCGGCGGACGAATGAACGACCGCATGGAACTGCGCTGCGATCCTGGCGGCACGGTGACGATCGTCGCCGGCACTCACTCGCATGGCCAGGGCCATGCCACGACCTTCGCGCAACTGGTGAGCGAATGGCTGGGCGTGCCCTTTCATTCCATACGCTATGTGCAGGGCGACACCGACCAGGTGCCGTTCGGTCGCGGCTCGTTTGCCGCGCGTGCCTCGATGCTGGGCGGCTGCGCGCTGAAAATGGCCTCCGAAGAAATCGTTGAAAAGGCCCGGCCCATGGCTGCGCACCTCATGGAAGCCGCCGCCACCGACATAGAATTCAAAGAAGGCAGATTCAAAATCATCGGCACCGACCGCAGCATGTCCTTTGGCGATGTCGCCAAGGCTTTCTATCGCCCGGTCGGGATTCCCAAAGGAATGTCTGTAGGACTCGAAGCCACCGGTTCCTGGTCTTCAGAACCTTCGAACTATCCCAATGGCTGCCACGCCTGCGAAGTCGAGGTCGATCCCGACACCGGCACCGTCAGTATCGAACGCTACACCGTGGTGGATGACCTGGGCATGGTCATCAACCCCATGATCTGCGAAGGCCAGATCCATGGCGGGCTTTCACAAGGCATCGGCCAGGCACTGATGGAAAAAGTCATCTACGACCGCGAGAGCGGCCAACTGCTCTCGGGCAGTTTTTCCGACTACGCCATGCCGCGCGCCGACGACATGCCCTCGTTTTCCGTGAGCTATGTGGAGGTGCCCTGCAAAACCAATCCGCTGGGCATCAAGGGCGTGGGCGAAGCCGGTTCGGTGGCCACGCCGCCTGCGATCACCGGCGCCATCGTCGATGCGCTGCGGCCTTTGGGTGTGACACATATTGAAATGCCGGCCACGCCAGATTGCGTGTGGCGGACCATCCGGAACGCGGCGCGCTGAAACCTGCCTGCGACGCTGGAAATCGGCGGAATCTGAAAACAGGGATGCCGCTTGAAATCGTTTTTTTAATAGTTGTTACTTGAATACCAGCATTCAAACCATTGGGAATAACACATGAGCTCCGACGTAAAACTGATCGATCCCGTTTGTCGCCTCGCGCTCACCCTTCGCCTTGAAGTCGGACCGCTACAGGTCATCGGCGACACAGGACGAGGCGTCCGGCGAATTCTGCCGATGCTGGGTGGCGCGTTTCACATTCCGTCACAAGATGCCGGCACGTTCAAGACCGCTGAAGTCAAAGGCACGGTCATCGGCGGCGCTGACTGGCAGGTGCTGCATGGGGATTCGCTGTTCGAACTGGATGCGCGCATCACCCTGAAAACCGATTCAGGGCAGTACATCCTGCTGCGCGCCTCGGGCCGCCGTTTTGCGCCAC